>JAPLYC010000041.1 GCA_026395755.1 Candidatus Parcubacteria bacterium
ACTGGCAGGCAGTTCTTTCATCCTTTTCGCAAAAAATTGCCAGTTCACCGCTACTCGGAAGCATAATGCCGTCAGCATTACACTGGCGTATTTTTTTCCCGGTTAAAAATTTACAGGCCATGGATCCTCCTTTGGATTGTAACTATCTCCATTTTTTGAAGTACGAACATATTAACATAAATTAGAAATAATACAAGTAATTGACAATCTAGCAAAAGGCTTGACAATATTGTTATATTTTGATATGTTGACTTATAAGTTTATCCAAGGATTTAAGGAGGAAGAAAATGGGACTGAAGAAGGATCTGATTGGAGTGGTTGTTGATTTGGTCGAAAAACTGCAGACAAAAAAGATAACATCGGAGCAATTTCAAGCAACGGTAATATCTCTTTATGAAGACAATGTCAGCCAATTCCGGCCATTAGTGCCGGTTATCAGCACGCTGCTGAGAAACATTGGGACGGATCTTCGTCCGGCAACGCTGGCTTTCCTGGAGATTATTGTTGATCTTAGAAAAGACACCAGCTTTCAGGAATTGGTCGCTACCAATACCGAACTGAAAGCGGCGTCCAGAATCATTTCGCTGAAGATTTACATGAAAGCAGGCTTTACTCGGCAGGAAGCCATGTCCCTGCTCTTGCAGGATGTGGCCAATGTCGATGCCAATATCCATGACGTGATGAATAGAAAGTCGAGAAGTTCCAGCAAAAGCAATGAATAACCAAAACCCCCCGGGAGAAATCTCGGGGGGCTTTTTGTTTTTGGATTTTAGATCTTAGATTTTGGATTATAGATTACTGATTGTTGGAGTTGGGGAAATTGGCGTAAGGGTTGGCTGTGATTTTTTGGACAGGAAAAAGCTGATTAGGCCAAGGATTAAAGGTAAAACAATTATCACAAGAGAATAAACCAGTAAGTCCAGTCGTCCGGAGAAAAACAATGTCGAACCCAATAAAATGCCGTTAATCAGATAATGAGCCACAATCATGGTGGTTAAGTTATAGCGTACAAAGATATAGCCGAAGAATGAACCGGTAATCATTAATTCAATGGCTCGGAAATAATACGGAAAAACCGGATAATTGGAATGTGCCACTGCCCAGATTAAAGTAGTTACCAAAACAGCAAGGATAGTTGATTTTAGATATTTGCGGAAAAAGGTAATGCCAATCAGGCGGTATAAAAATTCTTCCATAATGGCAGCCATGGTAATAGTAGTAAATAGCACTAGTGGCGGAAAATAAGTAAGTAAATCTCCGAGATCCTGATAGGTACTTAAAGACCAGACGCCCAGATACTTTTCTCCAAAAATATAAATAAGCGTGGTTAATCCCAGCGAAATAAAGGCAACCAAATAGCCGCGGCCAACCGCATAAGCCAAATCTTTGGATAAATATTCTTTTTTTATGATTTTATTTAAGACCGTGATTTTTTCCGGCCAGACTTCGCGCGCCAGAGCTTCACCGCTGACAAAGCTGATAAAGATACCGGCGACGCTGAAAATCAATGCAATTAATCCCGTGACAAAAACAATGCCCATAAAAACCAGATAAGGCGCTTCGGTGGCATAGCTGAATTTCAATAAAGGGTATGAATTTACCAATCCTAATATTAATAAGGCCAAAAGAATTAAAGACACATAGAGAAAAAATTTCCAATTGGTTTGTTTTTTGATAAACTTTTGGATCATTATGACAAAGGCCAGAACATAAATAAAGACCGTGGCCAAGGCCGACAAAATACTTAGAAACATGCCCGATGACATTTCTTTGCTGATAGCCAGGCCAAAATTTTCCGGCACAAATAATGAGTAACTAAAGCCCCCGATTTGATTACCCTGGATAACGACTGACATTTCAGCATGTGCTTCACCATATTGTGTTTGCAGTTCAGTATCTTTTACTTTATAGCTCACGGCATAATCAGTCCGATTTGGCTGTTTGTAATCCACTTCATCTTTTTTTTCCAAAGTGGCAGGATCATAATTTTTTGTTAAAAATGCCAGGGCCATTTCTTGCGCCTGTTCTTGGGTAAGTGAATCAAGCTTGGCTTCTTCGGGCAATATATGAGCATATCCGGTAATTTCACCGGTTGAGGCATCCAGTTCCACATTATATTCTTCGACTTCCAGCTCTTTGTAAAAACGCACCGCATAATCTAAGGTGGGTAGTTTTTTCTGGTCTAAATATTCAGCCGCCTTGGCATCGCCTTGGGTTTTGTCCAAAAAGGCCAGGCCTTGATCATCGCTGATAAAAGAAAGAGTCGGTGTGTATTTATCAAGATCAGCAGGCGCAAAGTTATTTTGAACCAAATATTCTTTGGCTTTGGCAGTGGCTTCCTGCCCGGTAATTATAGGTTCAAACATTTTGGCAAAATCACCCTTATGGAATGATTTGGTATCTTCATAAAATTGGTAGCCAAAAAGTACGATGCCCAAAATAGCCAGGGCGATTAAAAGGAGAGTAAAGGGTTTTTCTTTGATTGGAAGAAATGGAAGTTTCATTGAAATTAAGTTATTAGTAAAACTTGTTGATTTAAGTATATAAAAATCCGGATATTTTAGCAAAAGAAAAAGCCCCGCACTTTGGGCTTGCGCTTAAGTGCGGGGCTAAAATTTTACTGCCGTGCCGGCATAAAAAAGAAGTTGAACCTGATGTCGGTGCTAGCCGAGAATTCTCTCACAGCACTGGACCGCGATTGGTCAAACATCCAGTTGAGAGAAATTCCGGGTTTGGGATTTTCCGCAAAATGGTGATCCATGATGATCCCGATCGGCAGGAAAAGTCCCGCGCCCATCAAGCCGACGGATTCACGGTTCATGTAGAAACTGGCATCACCGCCGTCACCGCCGCCATCATTACCGCCACTGCCACCGTTAAGATCAATGTCGATCGGGCCGGCAGCATAGCCGATACCAAAGCCGATGATCGGCATCAGAATCGTCCAGAGCCGTCCGTTCAGGTTGCAGTTGTGACGCGCAGGAGGCGGCGGAGGCGTGGTATCGCCGTGATATTCAGTTACGGTGCTGCCAGGAGTGGGGGTAGCCGGAGGATCGCATTTAACATCGACCGTCACGATGATGACATTGTAGCCACCACGGTTTTCCGGCTTGGTTTGGTTGACCGTAGACTTGCAATAACTCGGCAGGTTCACTACCACCTCAACCCGTGTTTGAATCTGGGCTGCCGGTGAAGGCTGTCCGGGACGGGCAAAATAGACGTCAACCTTCTGGTTGGCGTATGGATCGTAGCTCCCGGGAGTTCCTTGAATTCCCATGACTACCGGGTAGATCCAGATTTGGTTGCGATTGATGCGACCGCCGGAAATGGCGATAATAGCATCAGCCACGGCAATACCGCGGTTAAGCGCCAACTCTCTCTGTTTCTCAAAGTCAGGGTCATTGTTGTAAAGCAAGGTGGAAACAAAGGGCTGGAGTTCGATCCGCTCATCCGTATGAGCCAGCGCGTAAGGCACCACCCGATCACGGATGATCTGGTAGTGGTACTCTTCGAGCTGATACCCGCCGATGGCGAACCGATCGACCGAGGCATAAGGCGTTTGGTAGTTGTAGTTTTCGGTCTGAGCCTGGGCGACAGACATACTGCCGATCAGGACAATCGCGAACACTAAGAATCCGATGATTTTTTTCATCACTATTTCCTCACTTTCTTGTTTCTTGTTTGGTTTATTGTGTTTGCACACAGTTGTAAAAGTTCAAAGCAGTCAGACCATCTGCTGCTTTAATATGCTGAATTTACTATCTTATCATAAAATAGACCGTTTGTCAATGGTTCTAGGCTATTTTTAGCCAAAATTAGGCAAAAAGAAACGCTATTATCAGGGTTAATAGCGTTAATATATTGAGTTTATTTAGATATTACCCGTCCAGGTATCAAAGGCAACATTTTTAGGGTTATTAGGGTCGATTTTAACTTTTACCATATCGCCTACCTTCATATTAGCTAAATCCATTTGCGGAACAAAAAAATCTTTGGTTACCTGGTAAGTTCCCTGGCTGGGAGAGTTTACTTCCAGAGTAATTTTAAAAACAGGCTGATTGTTTACACTTAATCCATAATCAGTAATGCTCATAATTTTGGCTTGGCTGCTAATGCCATCTTTTAGAATATCTTCTCTGGTAAAAAAAGTCCCGAACATAAAGCGCATGGACCAGATGATTATCGGTAGCATGACAATCAACATCGCAATCGGCATGACAAAGGGCATGTTTTGGAAATAATACCAGAGATTTAAATTTTTAACCTGGTCAAGATAAGGAGCATTGGCAGGCGCGATTTGCTGATAAAGAAATAAGGCAAAGAAAGCTACAATGCCTATTATCACCAGAAAGATTGGCGCAGTAAGTTTGCGTATAGTCTCTTTAGCTAAAAGCATTACAATCATTAAGAAAAACATGGTTAAAATTACTAATCCCATGAGACCCATGACAAAATAAACCATATTTTGGGGTGAATAGCGCATTATCAATGGCATGCCAATACCGGCAATAAGGCCGATTAAGCCGCCCACAATGCCGCCGATAAAATTAAGCTTGTTCATGTTCATAAAATGTAAATTAAACTTTAAGCATTAATAATTTTAAAACGTATAATTTCAACCAAAGATTCGGGTGACATTCTTTCCTTCTTTTTGATTGCCTCAATACTTCGATCCGGTATGCCGTAATTAGGCAATTGATCAAAGGTGGTTTTTATTATTTTGGTTATCTTAATTTTTCGTCCCCAGGATTGGCCCGCATATGACTGCGCCAAATAGGTATGACCCGTCTTGTACTTCCCTGCCTCTTTTTTAACGCGTATGGTAGTATTTTTTGTTTTATTTAAGATGGCGTTTTTATATTGTGAGGGGAATAATATTGGGTCCATAAGGCGGTATTTGGATATAATATGATTTAAAGTAGATAAATAATGCACAGATTTTAATTAACATTTTTCGCTGAAATAATTTCAGCAGATTCTTTCGCAACTTCTGCCGGCGTTAAACCGGATGTATCGATTATCGGTAAATTATTGTCCTCGAATTCTTTCAATATTTGTTCTGAGAACCAAACATTACCTTTAATGAATTCGTCAATTGTTTTACCTATCACCATTTTCGATTCATCAAAAACTCCGTTTTTGGTGTATCTAGTTATCAGTCGTTGGCGGATTATTTCTGGTTTGGCAGATAAAAGGATCAATACGACTTCAGTGGATTTATTGTTTGTTAAATTATAGTCCCCAAGATCGCTTGGTTTTATAAACCCGCAAATTATCGTGCTCTTCCCATTTTTTGAATTCAGATTGCCTTCACTTAGCCAATGTTTTGTCTCGGAGATTCTCCATCCGCGGTCAGCATCTTCCGGAACACCTCGTTCATCAAAATCATAAATCACAAATTTATCCCCGGAAAGTAGGGATTTTAAATGAGGAATTATGGTGGACTTACCTACACCATTGACGCCTGTTAAGAAAAATATGTTATTCATTGATCAAAGGTTATTTGATTCCTTCACCCAAAGCCCTGCGTATAATGTCTAATGACATTTCGAGATTAATTTCGTTGATCAGGCGAAATTTATCGGTATTTGGCAAAGCATCGATCGCTTCGCACCATTTGGGCAAAAGCCTTTTGTATTCTTCCCGACCGCCGGCCTTTTCAGCGGTTGCCCAGAAAATTATTTTTGCTGCTTCTATTTGTTCGGGCGAACATTTGGCCACCAATTCATCCAGGTTTTTTTGAATTTCGTTACGATTGCTTACGGTTAATCTTTCAAATTTTTTCATTGGAGTATTGTTGATTAAGTATTTGATTAATTTGCCTTAATTATAGCAAAAAATATTAAAATTATATATATCTTAAAGTAATTTATCATTTAGGAGGTATTATTGACAAAATAAAATAAACATGATATAGTAATATGTCAGTAAAGATTAATATCTTCATTGAAAAAGGAGGAGGACAGTATGTTTCCAGGAAAATGCGTTATCTGCCAAGGAGAAACCGGGCAGTTCTTTATCATGCAAAAGGGCAAGGAACTCAAAGGAGAAGTTTGCCCTTCATGTAAGGAGAAGCTCGAAAAAAAAGGTTGGAAAGTAGTCGGTAACGGCATGCATTAGAAAACATTATCATAACAAGTGGAGGTTTTGAAAATGCAGGAATTAGGCAAAAAGGAAGACCTGTTTGGAAAGGAAAATCTAAGGTCAATTACCATCTTTGGTCGTCCCAACAGGATGCCGCCACTTTCCCCCAGCGAAAAGGTTATCTGTGGATATAACCAAGGCTTGGGTGAACGCATGATCGTTTGTGATAATCTGGATGAGATGCACTGGATATCCATTGGTATATCGGTGAAGATCCCGGAGTGATGGTTGTCTTGAACGGGGAATAATTTTTAACATAAGGACGTTGACAACATAGTTGGCGTCCTTTTCTTTTGAATTATAATTTTAGTATTGATAAAAATAAATATTTGAGATACTATTTAGATATTATACATATGCAATATTTTTTCATTCTGGGTAAAAATCCTATACTTTCTGAAGCTGAAATTGTCGCGGTTTTAGGCTTTAATGATAAAAAGTTCAAAGTTTTAAAATTCTTGGACAAGGTTTTGGTTTTAGACATGGAAAAAGAATTGGATGTTGAGTGGTTGAACGCCAGGCTGGGAGGGACTGTGAAAATCGGCAAAATCCTGGATCAGATGTATGAGCTTGATGAATTTGAGGATAAATTTTTGGAGCAGGTTACCTTTGGATCAGGCAAGGCTTTTTTCGGCTTTAGCCTCTATCCCCTCTATCGCATAAATCATATTGAAAAATTTCAGAAAAAATTAAACGCCATTGCCATGAATATAAAATCACGCTTGCGGGATGAAAAACAGATCAGTTCGCGTTACGTGGTTTCTAAAGAGCCGGAACTTTCTTCAGTTATAGTCGCGAAGAATAAGCTGCTGAAAAACGGCGCGGAAATCTGTTTTTTTATTGACAAGGAAGTAATAATCTTTGGCCAAACTTTGGCTGTTCAGGCATTTGAAGAATTCGGAGCCCGTGATTACAGCCGTCCGGGCCGGGATCAGGTTTCAGGCATGCTGCCGCCAAAATTGGCGCGTATGATGATTAATTTAGCTCAAGTTAAGTCTGAAGCTGTGATTTTAGATCCGTTTGTCGGTTCCGGGACGATTTTGCAGGAAGCATTGGTTTTGGGGTATCAAAATTTAATCGGGAGTGATAATAGTGACAGGGCAATTGAGGATACGAAGAAGAATTTAGACTGGCTTTTTGAAAAGTCTAAAGTAGAAAGTTTAAAGTCTAAAGTAATGAAGTTGGATGTAAAGGATCTGTCGGCAAAGTTTGATGCAAATTCAATTGATGCGATAATTACGGAGCCGTATTTGGGGCCGGCATTGAGAGGTAATGAAAGTCAGGCGCAAATTGAGAAAACCATAAATAGTTTAGAGTCTGTATATTTATCAGCTTTTGTGCAATTTGCCAAGGTTTTAAGTAAAGGCGGAAAAGTGGTTATGGTCTTCCCCATTTATAATGTTAGAAATTTTCAAAGCAACCTGGATATTTTATTACAAATTGAAAAATTGGGATTTGTTAAATTGAATAAAGAGGAATTGGTTTACTTTCGAGAAAATCAGTTTGTGAGAAGGTCGATCGTGATTTTTAAAAAGAAATAATGTTATGTCCACGCCGCGGAGCGGTATCCCGCTACGCGGGAAAGTCAGAATTCAGATGAATTGATAATAGTTAAAGCCGTTTGGCAAGTTGCCAGACGGTTTTTTGCGTATAAGCCATGGAATATAAATGTTCACATCCAGGAACATAATTGACAGGGGTTAAATTCTATGATAAGGTGATTGATTATTGAAAGTTCTTTAGAAAAAAAGTCGCCAGCTACGGTGACCCAAGGAGGAAAAGGATGGAAACAAGGCAGGCAGTTAGTAATTTGTCGCAATTTGTCAGGGCAATGGTTGCTGCTCGCATCAAGAGCACTAAGGCATTTAATGTCTGGAAAAAGGACCCTGAGGTAATCAGGCAGATGAATGAATGGTTTGCCTATGAGCAGAAAGAAGGCATGCCCCGCATTAATGCCTTGATATCGGTTGATTTCCATCCGCAGGCTCCGCTTTTACTGCTGAATTATTCGCCAGTAGCCCATAACACTTTGCACGAATTTCCTGCCGGCTGGACCAAGCCGTTGCGCCAGTGCCGCGGTATTGTCTTTGACCGTAAAGGCAAGCTAGTGGCCAAGCCATTTGAGAAATTTTTCAATGATGGCGAACATCCTGAAACCAGGGCGTACCCGACCAGGGAGTCTTGGGAAGCAACAGAAAAAAAAGACGGGCATCTGGGGATTATCTTTGAGTACAAGGGCAAGATTTACATGACTACCCGGGGCAGATTTGTCAGTCCGACCGGTTTGATTGCCCGTAAAATGCTCGATGCCTATGTTACTAAAAACGATTGGACAAAAAATTATAATCCCGAGGAAACAATTCTGGTGGAAATCATCATACCTGAAACTAAAGTACATCTTCAGTATGAGGGGTTTAATGATTTCATTCTGATCGGCGCCACTAACCGTGAAACCTTGGCTGATTATGATTTTACCAATCTGACAATGATCAGCGAACGTCTGCACTTGCCTTTGGTCAGGAAATGGCGCGGAAAGTCCCTTGAAGAACTGAAAAAGCTGCTCAAGGATCGCTCCATCAAAAACCAGGAAGGATTTGTGGTTCGTTTCCATGGTGGCTTGCGCAGCAAGTTCAAATTTGAAAGCTATATCGGCTTGATGGTTCAGTCCAAATTGAGCTATACGTACCTGATGCAGCGTAAAATTTCCGGCAATCTGGAAAGAATGATTTCTACTTTGCCCGAGGAGATTTACGCGATTGCCCTGCAGATGGTGGAAAAACTCA
>JAPLYC010000081.1 GCA_026395755.1 Candidatus Parcubacteria bacterium
TATCACCATTGATTTTCCGCCGCAAAAGGGCGGAGTGGCAACGTACTTAAGCAATCTTTGCCGTAATTTGGATTTTGGTAAAATTGTAGTATTGGCGAACAAACAGGAGGGTTCTGAACATTTTGACCATAAGCAAAATTACAAAATAATCAGAGCCAGTCTTTTTAACAGATTTTTCTGGCCGGCTTGGTTGAGAACAATGCGTCAGGCAAAAAAAGTAATTCGTCGGGAAAAAATTGAACAGATTTTGGTTTCCCATGTTTTACCTATGGGTTATATTGCCTTAATGTTAAAGTTGCCTTTCATTGTCAGTTTGCACGGTTATGATGTCTTGGCTGCGCAAAAAACAGCCTGGAAAAAATACTGGTTGCTGAAAATTTTGAATCAGTCTAAGGCACTTATCGTTAACAGCAAGTTTACTGAAAACGAGGTTTTAAAATTAGGAATTTCTTCTGATAAAATTACCATTGTTTATCCCTGCCCAAATATCAGGCCTGAGGATTTAATTCCCGCAGAACGACAGGCTCTTAAAACCGAGTTAGAATTACATGGCAAGAAGGTCCTGCTTTCAGTCGGCCGCATGGTTCCGCGCAAAGGGTTTGATAAAGTAATTGAGGCTTTGCCTGAAGTAATTGAAAAAGTGCCGAATTTAGTTTATCTTTTGGTAGGTAACGGCAAAAGATATCTTGATGATTTGGAGGTTCTAGCCATTCAAAAACAAGTATTGGATCATGTGACTATTTGCGAAGATATTCCTGATACTAATTTGCCGTCTTACTATGACATGGCAGATGTCTTTATCATGCCTGCCAGGCAGATTGGCAGTGATGTGGAGGGCTTTGGTATTGTATATCTGGAGGCAAATTCATTTGGTAAGCCGGTCATTGCTGGTAAAAGCGGGGGAGCCAATGAAGCTGTTATTGACGGTCAGACCGGGATTTTAGTTGATCCGGAAAATGTCAGTCAGATAGCCAGAGCAATTATAAATTTAATGACTGATGAGGAATATGCTATTAAATTGGGTAACCAGGGTAAAGAAAGGGTACTTGAGGAATTCCAGTGGCCCATTCAGGTTGAGAAAATTAAAAATTTATTTTAAAATAAAAACCCCTTGATATTATCGCGGGGTTGGTTGCATGCCGATTAGCACTTATAAATGATGGTGAGAGCGATGAGGTGTCCCTTACCTTTGGGTTCGGGATAAACAGCCGATGATTGTGATGTGTTGATGATCTTGAGATTTGGGCCATTCTCTCTGAGGAAATGGTCAAGTTGTCCTTCAACTTCGCCAGCAGTCCCTTCAAACACCTTACAGTTCATTCGCTCCTCCTTTTAGGTGACGTTTTCAATAACTTACTATAGAAAAATAATTTTGTCAAGATATGAATACCCAAAAATTGAACATCATCATGTTCAACATGTCCAAGTACAGCGACTGGCAAAAGGGAATTGCCAACCGCAATTATCATGTTTTACATAGTCTGGTCAAAAGCGAACAGGTCAATAAAATAATTGCCGTGGATTTTTTACCGTTCAACTGGAAAATGGCTTTAAAAACATACATTAATGACCAGATATTAAATGACACACGAGGCGAAGTTGTTTATGGTGATTTGACTTCGCGCTGCTGGCAAATTAGCAGTAAAATTTTGGTCTATTCAACGATTGATTCTGTTCTGAATAAAACACGCATTATCACTGAATTAAAAAGAATTATTGCCAAGGAAGGAATGGAGCAGAATTTGGTTATCTGGAGTTATGATCCCATGTATGTGGATTATTTTAATAAATTTGAGAATGCGACTTATGTTTTTGACGCTGTTGATGACTGGCTGAGCCATCCCAGCTATAAAAAATATGAAAGTATTTTGCGCGGCAATTATGAAACTATTAAAGCCAGATCAGATCTGATTTTTACGGTATCGGAGTACTTGCGGGACAATTTGTTTGATAAGCAACGCCATGTGCACTGGCTGCCTAACGCGGTTGATTTGGAATTTTTTCAGAACGAAACCAAAGTCCATCCCTTGCTTGAAAAATTTACTCATCCGGTGGTGGGTTTTTTGGGTATTTTGCAGGATAGAATAGATGTTAAAATTTTGGAACATCTGGCAGTGAGTAATCCGGAAATGTCCATTGTTTTGGCCGGTCCTGCCTGGAAAAATTTTCCAGTTAAAGAACTAAAAAGATTTAGCAATATTTATTTCCTCGGTCCGATTAATCATTGGGAAATCCCCATGCTTTATAATGGCTTTGATGTCGGCATTATTCCTTACAAGACTAATAAATTCGTGAAATCAACCGATCCCATGAAATATTATGAATATCTTGCTGCTAATCTGCCGGTGGTTTCAACTCCGGTTCCGGGAGTGGAACGATTTGGTGAAATGGTTTTGGTGGCTAATTCTCCGGAACAGTTTAACGCCGAAGTGGAGCAGGCTTTGTCAGGGGAAAGGGATCTTTTAAAAGCTGAAAGATTTAGAATTTTGGAAAATAATACCTGGCAGGTTAGGGTGGGGGAAATGCTGGAATTGATTTATGAAAAATTATAAAATGAACCCCCGTAGGCGACACAAGCTTGTGTCGCCTACGGGGAACGGAATATATGCAATTATCTGTAATCATCGTTAACTGGAACGTCAAGGACCTACTGCGCAAAAATTTGCAGTCGATTTTTAAGTTCACCCAGGGTTTGGAGTTTGAAGTTTTTGTGGTTGATAACGCTTCCAAGGACGGTTCTGTACAAATGGTAATACAGGAATTCCCCCAGGTTAATTTGATTGCCTCCAATGAAAACTTGGGGTTCGCCAAAGGAAATAATTTGGCACTGGAGCAGGCCACCGGAAAATATGTCTTATTTATGAATCCGGATATGGAGTTAAAGGAAAATAGTTTTAATGTTTTAGTCGACTGGATGGAATCAAATACGAAAATTGATTTAGGAACTTGTCAGCTGATTTATCCTGACGGCTCCAGACAAAATAATATAAAAAATAATCCCGGACTTTGCGATCAGCTTTTAATTTTGTTAAAACTGCATCATTTAATTCAGCCAAAATGTCTGAAAGAATATTTAGCCAAAGATTTTGATTATACTAAGGAACAAGAGGTCAAACAAATAATGGGTGCGTTTATTTTAGTAAAAAATGAAGTAATCAAAAATTTAGGCGGTTGGGATGAAGATTACTATCTGTGGTGGGAAGATTTGGACTTGTGTAAGCGTGCGCAAGATAAGGGCTATCAGATTTGGTATGCGCCTATTACAAAGGTAATTCATTATGAAGCTAAAAGTTTTGAACAGCAGATGAGTTTGGTTAAGCAGAGGAGGTTTAATCGGGGGATGAGAACGTATTTTTTAAAGTTTAATGGTTTAATGGTTTATT
>JAPLYC010000006.1 GCA_026395755.1 Candidatus Parcubacteria bacterium
CTGGTCTTTGTGTTTTATCATAGGTTTATTTGTCACCCTGAGCATAGTCGAACGGGTGACGCCGTCCGTGTCATGGTTCGACTATGCTCACCATGACAGTCGCGTAAACTAAAACCCCGCTTAACACGGGGAATTAATTATGTCTTATTTGCTTCTCTTTGTGATGCAATTTTTAATTTTAATTCCTTGGCCAACTCAAGCAGGCTTTCTGAATTTTCCCGTTTCAAATAATCCAACAATTTTTTTCTTTCCTGAACTTTTTTAATCAGACCCAAACGGCTGGAAAAATCATGTTTGTGCTCTTTCATGTGTACGGTCAACTGTTTAATTTCTTCCGTCAAAATGGCGATCTGCACCTCGGCAGAGCCGGTATCAGTGGCATGGACACGGTACTTTTTGATAATCCGGTCCTTTTGTTCTTTACTTAATGGCATAGAATTTCTTTCTAGTGCGCTTAACCGAGTAAGGGAGTACCCCTAACCAAGAAAACGCTTTACTTTATTAATTAGTCATATCTTAACATTAATTAAGGTGCGTGTCAAGACGAATTCTAGGATACAAATATACAAATCAATACAAATTATCACAAATAATTTCCCTAGTTTCACAGAATTTGTAATTATTTGTCACAATATTTATAGATTTGTAACCTAAACAGGTTGACCGCTGCACCATTTCCATGAAAACATGCGTATTATATGTTATGGCTAGCCTGAAATTACTCAAACAATATCTTACAAACCGCTACTACATTATGGGAGCTGTTTTTTTGTTTTGTTTACTTCTGAGTTCAACTATATCTTGGGGATATTTTAATGATAAAGATGCTTCAACAATTAATAATACTAACGAAATCATTCCACCGCCAATTCCCCTGCCAACCGAAATCAATCCTAACTTTATAAAACAAGCAAATGGATGCTTTATTCCGACTGCAGCTATTTATGGGTACTCTTTGCGTATCACCTCGGGATTTAGGACAATAGCAGAGCAGGATGAAATTTATAATCAGGGCAGAATAACACAAGGCGACATTGTGACTGATGCGCCGGGCGGTAAAAGTATCCACAATTACGGGTTTGCCGTTGATATTGTTGACCGCGATCATGAATACGATATTAACTGGACCAGACTGCGAAAAATTGCCGCCTATTGTGGTCTTGAACCTGGCGATGAAACTGATATTCCTCATTTTGAATATCGGGGCGGTCTAACTACTGATGATTTTATTGCCGGCAAAAAACCAAATCCGCTGACACTTCCCTGCTCTATAATGGAAGAACGCGCCAATGCCAACCAACCGTTAAAACTCAAAGATTTACAAAATTGCGGGGCGCCAAAATTTTAAAAAGCGATCACCCAGGGATGACCGCTTATTTTTATTTTCTCGACATGACAGGCCGATTACTTGGCTGTTTTGGCTGCCTGGGCAACGATAACGTCAAGGTTGTCCCAGACCATCGGCTTACTGATTGTGGCGTAAATGGGGGTGTTGTCCTCGTCCAGCCCCTTGGCCTTGTAGATGATAGTCACGGGAAATATTTTCTGTTTAGCTGTGACTGTCTCGTCAAGAACCTTGGATCGGGGCACGTTCGAGGTGAAGGCGAAATGGATCTTATGGAGCAGATTGACCATTTCCTGCGAACTGGCGACTGCGCCTTTTTCGAATCCGCCATGCATCATGTTTGCTCGAGCCAGCGCCGCCACCACCAGCTCATTAGTTGATGAGGCATCGGCCTCGAAAAAAAGAAGCAGTTGCAACTCGTCATTTTTAACCAGTTCTGATTTCCAGAGCAGATACTCAAACAGTTTCTGCAGATCTGCCTGGCTTTTGGGATACTTTTTGACGTCGCCACTGACGTAATAGACCAGCACATAGCCGGTCTCGGGCGGTTTGACCTCTTCTTGTCTGATCTGGTTGAGTGCTTCCGTGATGCTACTCCTGTTCAAAATTTCGGCAATAGCGAAAATGGGGAGGTAATTTTCCGAAGGAGCCGGCGCTGCCTGAACTTCCTCTGAATGGCTGATCGGGGCGCTGATGATGCAGAGTAACAACGCCAAAAGAGTGACAACGAAAATCCTCATGCCTTTCATCTCAAACCCTCCTTGCTATGAGTTGCGGACTTAGAACCCTGGTTTGCTTAAAAAATAACTTATTTGAGTAATTTTGTCAAGGACAAATACTGCTACAAATATAACAAATAAAATAAAAATTATTACAAATAAATTCTTAATTTTTATACAAAATTTATAATTATTTGTCACAATATTTGTATATTTGTAGCTTTTTTATTGCCAAAACATCCAGAGTGTCGTACAATAATTATATGCCAACAAATTTACAAAATTTAATTCGCCAATTTTTAGAATACCTCGAGATCGAAAAGGGCAGATCCATCAACACCACCCAGAATTATCTCTTCTACCTCAATCGTTTTTTGGCGTGGTCAAAATATACTGATCCGAGTCAGATTACTCAGGACGGCGTGCGCAATTATCGCTTGTGGCTCAATCGACAAACTGATGCAGCCGGTACTCCCCTGAAAAAGAATACCCAAAATTATCATTTAATCGCCCTGCGCGCCTTTTTAAAATATTTATCTAAACAAGATATCAAAACCATGGCTCCGGAAAAAATTGAACTGGCCAAGATGCCTGACCGCCAAATTGAATTTATGGAAGGTTCTGATCTGGAACACTTTCTGGAAGCGCCGTTCAAAATTGACCAGCCGGAAATTATACAGCTGCGAGATAAGGCTATTTTAGAAACTTTATTTTCCACTGGCCTTCGTGTGTCTGAACTCGCTGGCTTGAAAAAAGATAGCATTAATTTTAATAAGGATGAATTTACTGTCCGCGGCAAAGGCTCCAAACTGCGCGTGGTCTTTTTATCCAACCAGTCCAAACACTGGCTGAAAAAATACCGGAATTAAAAGAAATAAAACCAAATCTGACCAGGGCTTAACTCCCCGTTCAATCCAAAGAATTGTCCAGAGATGCGCCAAGATCGCGGGCATTACCAAGAAAATTACCCCCCATGTCCTGCGCCATTCCTTTGCCACTGACTTACTGCAAAACGGCGCTGATATCCGCTCAGTCCAGACCATGCTGGGGCATTCTTCTATTACCACAACCCAAATTTATACGCATATAACGGACAAGCAATTACGAGAGGTATATAAGAATTTCCATGGCCGCCAGAGGCGTGGTGAATAGGAGGATAATTGACAAACAGTTAAAATTCTGCTAAAATAGCTCTATGCTTTGAGCAAAGGGCACTTCAATAAACTCAGTGCAAGCTTAAAGCATTTTAAAATTCAATAGTCCAAAGTTATTAATTAGAAGTTTTTAGTTATTAGTTAATTAATGACTCCGTAGTTTAATGGATAGAACACTAGCCTTCTAAGCTGGATATCGAGGTTCGATTCCTCGCGGGGTCACAAGCCAAGTTGAAAGTCTAAAGTGCAAAGTTAAAAGTTTTGAATTTTATATATTTGAATTTAGAATTTGTTTGTAATTTGATTATTGGTTATTTGAATTTATTTTGCTAACGCAAAATTATGGCGGGTATAGTTTCCGCCAGAGGCGGATCAGCCTTTGGCTGACAATGGCTCGCCGATTTTACCCATGGCGGGTATAGTTCAATGGTTAGAACA
>JAPLYC010000072.1 GCA_026395755.1 Candidatus Parcubacteria bacterium
AAAGTAAATATAAAATTATAAATTATGGCACAATATTACGATAGATATAAATCATTTAAAATTAACACAGGTATTGAACCAATACCAGGAATAATAATACCACAATCCAATACAGATAAGTCAGTTGTTTATAAAAAAGGACAAAGTAGACTTGACAAAATAAGTAATGATTATTATAATAACCCATACAGCGGGTGGATGATTATGCAAGCTAACCCACAATTTGGTGGTTTGGAATTCAACATACCAGATGGTGCTCTTATTAGAGTACCGTATCCATTTGGTGAAGCTGTTAGTCGTTATATAACACAAGTTACAAAACATAAACAATTATATGGATAATAAAAACCAACATAAAATAGGTTGTTATTTAGGAAATAAAGAAGGTGGTAACAGTGGTTCTAGGACTAAAATTATTGACCCTAATACTTTTTATAAACATGTATAATGTTATTTTTTCATAATAACTATTAGATAAATGATAAAACATAAGTTTCATTAGATCAAACTTCATTTTAAAACTTTAAATAAACAAATGACCAAAACCGAGTGGGACAAGGGGCAATTCTTCCAGATGGCTCTGACCAATTTAAGGGACGACTTTATCCTGGGTCGCCGCACCCAAATTGATGCGGATGCCAAAACCCTTTCAGACGCCTGGAAAGATCTTACCGACAAACAGAAAAAAGAAGCCAAGCCGAAAGCAGTTACAATGCTGAAGCTCTTTATTGAAAATCTGCCTTCAGTCGGAGGCAATACCTTTCTGGAACAGTATCGCCAGGCATTCCACGAGGAGCCTGGCATACCTGAACCGCGGCAATTTTCAGCCATGCGGATTTTCCGGGAACTGCTGGCCGAGATTGAAAGCGTCGAATAATCCTTTATAACTTATCCGCCGAGGCGAAAGCCGAGGCGGATTTTTTATTTAACCTAAACACCCTTGACAATATCCAAATTTATTGCTATGATTTACTATTGGTTAACTGCAGTGCAATTATCGATAAACTAATTCTGCCAATGCCAAAAGAAAGGACGAACTGATGATTAATAACGAGCTGATGAGTATCGAAAAGGTAGGGCTTTCAGGGGAACAGGTTTTCAAACTTCAGCAATTTATTGACAGCCATACAAATTGCTTCATTGGCAACGAAAAAGATCCCAAAACGATCCTTTTCGGTGAAAAAGTTCGTCATCATCTTCATGCCCAAGGCGATTATTCCGGTCATTTCGCGACTCTCACTGCCATCGCAGTACTATCCGCAATAAAAAAGTCACAAATGACAACGTCATTCAACGTGACATTAAAGGTGGCGGATTTTACTCCGCGTGAAATCATTAATATTATTTGGGATATCCTGAACACGTTCCCCAAAAACAACTGAACCAATACCGCCGAGGCTTAGGCCGAGGCGGATTTTTTATTTTGTTACTAATCTACGAATTGGCCACAAATCTACTAATAAAAAATCCCCGATGCAGGGGGAATTTTTATTATTTCAATTTCTTTATCCCTAAAATAAAATTGTTTTTTTGCGGAATCAGCCTGGCCAGCCAGCGAAAAATTCCCAGACTAAACACGTTGTGCTGATTAAAATAAAATATTTCCAAACCCTTATTCTCGAAGTGTTTCTTTAGTCCCTCCAGGTCAAAATCGTGATAAACATGGTAATCAGAATAGCTATGATCTAAGGTAGTAATAACTTCTTTAACTAACGGGGGCAATAATAAATTTACAAATAAGCGCGAATCGAGCCAAGTTATAATTTCAAGCAATTTAGACTTTTGGCCAGTTGGCTCGTGGAAAATCAGTAAGGCTCCGCCTGCATTTAATTTTTTTAAAATTTTTTCAGTTGTTTCGAAATAATCAGGCAAGTGATGCAAAACTGAACTAATGGTAATTAAATCAAATCCCTTAGTTTGCGCCTCCAAAAATGAATCAATATCAGCATTTACAATTTTAACTTTAGGATTTGATTCTAATTTAAATTGCAATTGTTCCAGCATTTCTTTGGACAAATCAACGACCACAATAGAACCGATATTCTTATTATCAAGCAATTTCAAAGTAATATTGCCGGTACCGGCGCCAATATCCAAAGCTGAAATAGATGGCATGTTAATAATCTCAATAGCATCGGCTAAAACATGGCTAATCAAACTCTGTTCTTCAGGGTTAAAAATCTCCCGGTGAATCAAATCATAATACTGGGCTTCTTTATGATGAAGCTCCAGATTGGCAGTAATGATTTTTTGGCTTAACTTTGGGTCCATATAGTTACTCTTATTATAATGGATTTATTTAAGAATTGCGAATAATTGTTACATATCTACGAACATACTACAAATCTACAAATCTATACTCTATTTATGATTGACATTCCCAATAAATTCGAGTACTATTCGTATATTCGTAGCTGATTAGTAAATTAGTAACCTTATGAAAAATTACTCCCAAAAAACTAACAAACAAATGACCCGCTATCGCACTTCCAGCACCTTTCGGGGTAATATTAAGTTTAATCAGACTGTTATAACTCGTAATTCGTCAAACGGCATCGGTAAACGCTTCGACAAACGTTTTACGTCAAACGTAACGCCCAACGATACCAAAAAAACGATAATCTAAAACCTAAAATCTATAATCTATTTTATGAACTACACCTACACCACCAAAAAACTACCCAAATCCCAGCTGGAAATTACAGTTACTGTCCCGGCTGACGAATTAAAACCTCTATTAGAAAAAGCTGTTGAAGAAATATCCCAGCAAACCAAAATTGAGGGTTTTCGTCCCGGCAAAGTGCCTTATGATATTCTAAAACAAAGGATCGGGGAAATGAAAATTTATGAAGAAGCTGCTGCAATAGCCGTGGAAAAATCATATGTTGAAATCGGACGGAAAGAAAAATTTGAACCTCTGGGTTCGCCGAAAATTGATTTTGAAAAACTGGCGCCGGGCAATGATTTTACTTACAAAGCCACGGTTGACCTGATTCCGGAAGTTAAAATCGGCGATTTCAAATCAATTAAAATTAAGGAGAAAGAAATTAAAATTACAGATGCGGAAATCAATAAAACTATCGATGAATTGCGGGAAATGCGAGCCACTGAGGTTTTAGAACCAAAAGTAATTGCCAAAGGTGACAAAGTGGAAGTTGATTTTGAAGTCAGCCGAGATAATGTCGTCATTGATGGCGGAACGCAAAAAAAATATCCGCTGGTTGTCGGAACTAATGTATTTATCCCGGGATTTGAAGATAATTTAATCGGTTTGAAGGCAGAAGAAAATAAAGAATTTGAGCTGACTTTTCCTGAAAAGTATCATAATAAAAATCTGGCCGGCAAACCCGCTAAATTTAAAGTTAAAATTTTGGCGGTTTATAAACGCACTTTACCAGATGCCAATGATGAATTTGCTGTATCTTTGGGTCAAAAGACAATAGCTGAACTTAAAGAATCAATTGAGCATAACCTGGAGCATGAAGGACATCACAAAGAAGAGGAACGCCTGGAAATTGAAATGCTGGAAAAAATTATTGATAAATCACAATTTGGCGAGATCCCTGACATTTTAATCACTGCTGAAACCAATAAAATGGTTCAGGAGCTGGAAGGCAATGTCCTGCAGCAAGGATTAAAATTTGAAGATTATTTGGTTCATTTGAATAAAACCCATGACCAGATGAAGCTTGATTTCGTGCCTCAAGCAATAAAAAGAATCAAAGGCGCACTTTTGACCAGAGCTCTCTTTTTCCAGGAAAAAATGGAGGTGCCTGAAAGTGAGATTGACCGCGAGCTGGAAGCCATGACCCGCGCATATGCGCAACATCCGGAAATGCAGAAGAACTTAAAAAATCCGGAATACCGCGAATACATGAGAAATATGATTGCCAACCGCAAAGTCATGGATTTTTTAAAAACAATCTGCGTGGAGTATAGTGACGAAAATAAAAAAATTGAACATAAGCACTAATTATACTAAAAGAGATCCAATTATATGGTTGGGTCTCTTTTTTATTCCTCGTCTACCAGCAGACAGGTGTGAATAGCGCAAAGGCAAAGATGCTAGTTTAGTGTATTGACAAAAACTAATAATTTTGCTAAGATTAAACATTGTATTTAATAACAGTTGGTTCTTTTCAAAAAAAAGGAGAAAAAGATGAAAAAAGGATGGCTCGTATTTACGGTGTTGGTTTTGCTGGCTTTGCTCACTGCTTGCCAGGAAACCAACAATAAGGACGTCAACAACTACTATGGCAATACTAACAAAGTTGCCATCAGTCTTCAGCCGATTGATCCCTCTGCGCTGCCGATGCGGCCGGGGATCAAAACCATAGGCGTGCTCAATATTTCCTCAAAGGGAAAAAACCAACTCTATGGGTTGGATCTGGAAGTCGTGTCTAACGGCTACTACCTCTACAACATGATTCCTCTATTCGACAAAATCTGGGTAGAAAATAACGCTCATGATATTGTCTTTTACCAGGAAGGCGATATCCAATACAACCTTTGGGGAGTATATGATCTTCCTGTCGGCGATTCTCAGCTGTTCATCAAGGGCGATATTGGCTTTGCGCAATATCCGAGTATTTACGCGCCGCTTGATCCGGCGCCGGCCTTTAACCTGAAGATTAACAACATCTATACCAGCGGCGAACTTCTCTATGATTTTCCTCTGGAGGGAGAAACAATATATCCCGTCTATGCCGGGACAAATCAGGTCTTTGGAGAACTTCATCCAGCATCTCCCAGCGGCACAATTGGCAACGGCCGCTATGAACTGCTGATCTTCAATCTCTGGACAGACCATGGTGATGCTACCTTCTGGGATCTGTCGTTTTCCTTAAACTCATCGTTTAAGGGCGTGCTGTCAAATTGCCAACTCAAGACGGCAGGGGATGAATATCTCAATGACAGATCAAGGTTTCTCACCGACACCTTTCCTGATTATTACATCCTGCTCGACAAATCAACAGACAGCCTGCCATGGGCACACCTGACTACGGCCAAACAGCGATTTTCTCTCATCTGTGATGTTTGGACGTATGAAGCAAATCAAACATTGAACATCAGCTATTCCGCAGGCTATTGGAGTCCTGGTGACTCAGGAGATTTCCAGATTGGATTTCCTGCCATTACCGGGAATACACTCTTTATCCCTTAACTAAACTATGGGGACGCGAATACAACATCGCGTCCCTTTTTTATTTCCTAACTGTAGGCAGGCAGGTTATTGACAAAATCTCCTAAAAATGATATAATTGGGCATATTTAAACTTTGACAAAAATAGCTGTATAGCTATCAAAATAGATGGTTTTATTAAAAAGCAACAACAAATGCAACCAACAACCAGGGGAGAAAAAATGAAAAAAACAATGATGTTTGTGGTACTATCAATGATTACTTTACTTGCCATGGCTTGTCAGACTGAAGAAACAAACAAAATCTACTCCAATAACTATGGCTGCTGTCAGCAGGGAAATACGGAAAGCGGAGTCAAAATCTACCTAAAAGCCAATCTGGCTATTGGGCAGCTTGGCTGGTATGCCATCGACAAAAACATCGATGCTGAAAGCTTTACTGTCAGCGACGGCGCTACGGTTATTAACCAAGCAGTTTATCCGTTCAATCTGGAAGCAGGAAATTATACCTTAATAATAAACGGCTTTAATTTCAGCGATCAGATAACTTTCGAGGTCGTTCCCGGGAAATACACTGAAGTTGTACTGGACCTCAATGAATGGCCTTATGCCACAATGAGTTCTGAAACTTATAAATACTCGCCGGCTGGACTAACCGTACCCGGTCCTAATCATGAAATTTTTATTTTTTCACTGGATCATGACTGGAACACGCCGATCACCCCGACAGAAATTGGCTTTCATGTTGCTTTGTCCGGTACTGCTGAAGTTGACAACTGCAACCTGAAAATCGCCGTTTTTGAAGGCGACACCATTACCTGGATACCAATCGGCGGCCCAGTATCAAAAATAATATATCCGAATGAAACTGGCGTGAATTTTATTTTCTCTGCTGATGATAATACCCTGGAAACAACTTCAATTACTTCGCCTATTTATCCGGATAGTTCCAATGTTTATAAGCTGAGCTGTGATATCTCCGGATTTATGGGAAATTTTCAGGCAATACTAAATGATGTAAAGACCAGCAGTCCTGATAACATCCAAGTTATTATAGAAAAATGGGCAATTGGAAATATGTTATCTTTTTAAAACCTCTGAATTAAAGTAACAGGCAACCGGCTGGTCATTCCGGCCACCTGCTAAAATATCTTTTGGGGCGCGAAAACAACATCGCGTCCCTTTTTTTGTTCGTAAAATGTGATTCGGTATCGATAATCGTTTCGTTATTCGTTAATCGTAAAACGTAACGTGAACCGATACCGGCAAATGAGAACCGAGTTGTATAATTATGTGGCTAACAACCAGGCTTAAAGCCTAAAGAACCATGAAAAAGGCACTTTTCAACCATTCACTCAACTCTTACCGCCGGCTTTGGCTGGCAAAGGAGCATGAAATGACCTTGTTTATCGCTTACCTGTGCGTTCTGGTTGTATACCTGGTGGTCAGCTTCATCATGTACGCGGCCGTCATGGACGCGGTCATCTACCAGCTGCAGCACAAAGGCAGCGTGACTGTCAGATTCGGCGAGGAGGTTCTCGAATACGAGCAAGTCCGGCCGATGCTGAAGGACCTGATGGTGCTGGTCATGCTGCTGTGGCCCTTCGTCGTGGCCGACAGCCTGATCTTCAAAAAGGAATTC
>JAPLYC010000110.1 GCA_026395755.1 Candidatus Parcubacteria bacterium
AAGCCGAAGGGAAGCAGATTTATAATGATTTATTGAAATATTGTGAGTTGGATACACTGGCTATGGTGGAAATTTTGAGGGCGTTGGAGAAGATAATTTGATTGAATATTGGAAACTTTTTTAAAAAAAGTTTCACAAAAACTTGATAATAATGAATAAATAAATATTATGTTTGAACAATCATTTAAAAATATTGATAATGTTTTACGAAAAGACGCCGGATGCGGCAGCGAATTGGACTATGTGGAACAGACCTCATGGATTCTTTTTTTGAAATACCTTGATGATTTTGAAAAAGATAAAATAACCGAAGCAAAATTGGCCGGCAAGAAGCGTGATTTTATTATCTCTCCGAAATATCACTGGGATGCTTGGGCCGCGCCGAAAAATAGTGAGGGCAAAATTGATCACAATAAAGCTTTGACCGGTGATGATTTGGTTGGTTTTGTAAATAATGAATTATTTCCGTATTTAAAAAAGTTCAAACAAGAGGCAGCGACGCCTGATACAATTGAATATAAAATCGGTGAAATTTTTAGCGAGCTGAAAAATAGGATTCAAAGCGGTTACAATTTACGCGAAATTTTGAATATCGTAGACGAAATGAGATTCCGTACTGATAGCGAAAAACATGAGCTGTCACATCTTTATGAAGCCAAGATTAAAAATATGGGCAATGCCGGTAGAAACGGTGGTGAATATTACACTCCGCGTCCGCTGATTAGGACAATTGTTAAAGTTGTAGCTCCTAAG
This sequence comes from Candidatus Parcubacteria bacterium, assembly GCA_026395755.1. Lineage (GTDB taxonomy): Bacteria > Patescibacteriota > Patescibacteriia > CAIXNZ01 > CAIXNZ01 > JAPLYC01. Next base: position 754 of record JAPLYC010000110.1, read on the forward strand.
ATTGGCGATAAAATTTACGATGGTGCGGCCGGGTCAGCGGGATTTTTAGTTGAGGCTTTTGACTATTTGAAACAAAATAAAAAGCTTTCGACTAAAGACCACGAATTATTACAGAAAAAAACTTTTTATGCCAAGGAGAAAAAGTCTTTGGCTTATATTATCGGCATTATGAACATGATTTTGCATGGCATTGAAGCGCCGAATATTTTACATACTAATACTTTGGCGGAAAATTTGGCAGACATTCAGGAAAAAGATCGTTTTGATGTGATTCTGGCTAATCCTCCTTTTGGCGGCAAGGAACGCCCTGAAGTCCAGCAAAATTTTCCCATTAAAACCAGTGAAACCGCTTTTTTATTTTTACAGCATTTTATTAAGATGCTAAAAGCCGGTGGCAAGGCAGGTATTGTCATTAAAAATACTTTTTTATCCAATACTGATAATGCTTCTGTTTCATTACGCAAGCTTCTTTTGGAAAGCTGTAATTTACACACTGTGCTTGATCTGCCGGGCGGCACATTCACTGGCGCCGGAGTAAAGACAGTTATTCTTTTCTTTGAAAAAGGCGTGCCAACAAAGAATATTTGGTATTACCAGCTCAATCTTGATCGCAACCTTGGTAAAACAAATCCGCTTAATGAGGAAGATTTGGCAGATTTTGTGGAACTGCAAAAAATCAAGGGTGATTCTGACAACTCCTGGTCAATTGATGTCAAAGATATTGATCAAAATACATTTGATTTGTCGGTGAAGAATCCGAATAAAGGTGGGGAAGCAGTGCTTCGCGAACCCAAAGAGATCTTGGAGAAAATGAGCAAATTAGATAATGAGAGTAAAGAAATTTTTGAAAAAATAAGGGAAGTTTTATGAAAGATAATTGGTTAATAAAAAAAATATGGCATATCGCAGTAAATCATTTCCATCGATGGTATGGATTCTTCTGCTCAATAATTTTGCTTTGGATAGTTGCGTTATTTATTTACGGACTTATGCCAAAAGAATTAGTTCCTTTTTTTTATTATGTTATCGGTACAGGCATATTATCTTTTCTCCTTTTTATTTATTGGGTAATCTATGTATGGTATTATCCTAAGCGCTCAAAGAAACGACTAGGTGTTGCTATCGCTATACATGTTGAAGAATTAGAAGATTATAAATTCTTCGAAAAAGATTTTATCTCACCATTTAGAAATAAGATTTGCGATCTTAATTTACCTTTCGATGTGTTAGTGCTAAAAAACCACCAATCAGAAAAAGTTGAAACGGTTAAAGATGCTCGAAAAGTGCTTAGGAAAACAAATGCTCATTTCTGCATTTGGGGCTCTATTAAAAAAAGAAAAAATAATCCTGCTGGTGAGAAGTATTTGTTTATATTAAGAGGGATTGTTGTTCATCAGCCGATTCAAGAAATTCAAAAGGTTCTTTTAGTTAAAGAGTTTGATGCTTTACTGCCAAATAGTTTTGCTTTTGAGGAAAATTTACAGTTTGAGGCATTTGAATTTAGATCAAATCAAGTATTTACCGCTCTTGATTATATAACTGGAAGGGCAGCACTTCTCTCTGGTGATTTTAAAACGGCAATTCAATTACATGAGCCGTTATTTCAAGCAATCCAAAGTGGGCAACCTTATCCTATTAGTATTGATACTTTAAAAAAAATATTATCATTAGAATATGATCTAAAAGCTTCTTTTGAGTTCTTTAATGCCGCAGAAGGAGAATCCTATAAAGAAAGTATTATAAAGTCTTTACAATATAATCAAAGTAATTATGGTGCTTTGCTTAAAAGAGCAATTATTGAATTTGATGATGGTAATGGAGATCCTAAAACTGCGCTGGCTACAATTGGTCAAGCTAAGCAATATGCAGTAGGTGTTTATCATTGGTTATATAGTAAAGCATTTCTTCATTTTTGGCTGGAAGAATATGATGACGCACTTAAATGTTGCGAAAAGCTGAAAGGGAAAAACTATGCGGGTGAAGAGATAACCATTAAAGAAGTACTTAAATTTAATGAAGACTTACTAAAAAAGTTTGACAAACCCCAGTTATATTACTGGATTGGGTTTGTTAGTTATATTAAAGATGAAAATTTATCTTTGGCAGATATCTATTTTCAAAAATTTATCGAAAAAACTAATGATTCTATGAATGATCTTCTTACAAGAGCTCAGAGTTATTTAGCAAATATTAAAAAAGAAATAGGATACAAATAATATATTTATGACCTGGCCCACAAGAAAACTCGGTGAAATTTGTGATTTTTATAATGGATTGTGGAAGGGCAAGGAGCCACCATATATTGAAGTCGGAGTAATAAGAAATACAAATTTTACTAAAGACGGAAAATTAGACGATTCTGACATCGCCTATTTGGATGTCGAAAAAAAACAATTCGAAAAAAGAAAATTAGAATATGGTGACATTATTCTTGAAAAGTCCGGTGGTGGCCCAAAGCAGCCTGTCGGAAGGGTAATAATATTTGATAAAAAAGATGGGGAATTCTCATTTAGTAATTTTACTTCAGCGATTAGAGTAAAAAATAAAAAGGAATTAGATTTTAATTTCCTGCATAGATATTTATTTGATTCATATATTTCGGGAGTTACGGAGAGAATGCAAAGTCATTCTACTGGGATTAGAAATTTAGATCTTGGTGTATATAAAGAAATTGAAATCCCTCTCCCGCCCCTCCCCGAACAACACCGTATCGTCAAAATCCTAGACGAAGCCTTTGCCAGTATAGAAAGGACCAAGGTCAATACTGAAAAAAATTTGCAAAATAGCCGCGAGCTTTTTGAGTCGTATTTACAGAATATTTTCGTGAAGAAGAGGAAAGATTGGAATGAAAGTAAATTGGGAGATATTGCGACAATTGAATATGGTTTTACCGATAAAGCTAAAAATAGAGGGGATTTTAGATATATTAGAATTACTGATATTGATAAAAATGGAAATTTAATAGGTGAGGGAAAAATGTATATAGCTTCTTCAAAAGAGGCAAAGAAGTTTATTTTGAATGATGACGATTTACTTATGGCTAGGACGGGAGCAACTTTTGCGAAAGTTTTGCTTTATAATGATATTGAAAAATCGGTATTTGCTTCTTACCTCATAAGAATTAGTTTTAATGAAAAGATTATAAATAAATTATATTGGTATTTTTCAAAATCAAAGATTTATTGGGATCAGGCAAATAAATTATCTTCAGGTTCTGCCCAGCCACAGTTTAATGGGGCAGCGTTGAAAGAAGTTATTTTCGCATATCCAAAATCAATTACTGAGCAGAAAGACATCGTTAAAAAGCTAGATGCTTTGGCAGTGGAAGTGAAAAAGCTGGAAGCGATTTATAAGCAGAAGCTGGATGATCTGGAGGAGCTGAAAAAGTCGATACTTAAAAAGGCGTTTGAGGGGGAGTTATAAAAAGAGCCCGCTTTCGCGAGCTCTAGTGAGCGAGGTGTGCTTTTCTAGCGCTTCTCGGGTTAGCTTAAACTGAGTTTCTCCTCCCGATCTGGCTCTCTATAAACCGGCAACATTTGCTCAAGAACCCCCTAATCGATTTTTCGAACTCCTTTAAATGGCCTTTTATCATCTTTTTGATCCATGAATTTGCCTTCTCCATCACGTTTTGTCCATCGATTGTTTTTAGGATTAAAGACTTGGTCCCTGTGCTTTACTGCACCGACCCTACCGGCGCCTTTTGGCGGATTTGTTGCCATAAGTTAAAATGATTGTGTTCGTTAGGTTCATCGGTTCGACTAGTCCGACATCAATATTTTAAATCATATTTTAAAATCATGAAAGTAGTCAAATGTTCATAAAACTGGATAAAATGTGGATAGAATTTAGCATTAAAAAGGCGTTTGAGGGGGAGTTGTAAAGTTAGTTTACATTTGATCCCTGATTGTATACTAAATTGCGAGTTAGTATACATTTGGGCTATGGATAGGTATAAAATAGGTATAATATGGGTATAATTAGACCTATGCTTGACAATAGGTATAGAACGAGTATAATATAGGTATAATTATACTTATCAATTAAAACTATGAAATTTACACTCGAAAAACTTAATTTAGCTAATGTTGGCCTCGATAATGTATTTAAACATTTAACTGCTGATAATAAGGCGGAAATTTTTGATTTTATAAAAAGTTACGTAGGAACAGAATATCTATATTGGGATAAGATTAAGTTTAAGGAGCCTATTCCGAAAGGGATTTCAAAAGAAGAACTCTGGTCAATTATCAAATTATTTAGGAAAGCTCAAAGTATAAAATCTGTCATAAAAAATGAAAAAGGAGAATTTTTTACCTGGTCCAAACTTGATTATTTTGAGAAGTTTTTTCATGAATTAGATATGAACACTGGTGGTGAGCTTTTTGTTGATAAAGAAGGGGTTAATAAGGCTAATAAACAGAAATTGATATCTAAGGGGATTATTGAAGAAGCAATTGCATCTTCTCAACTTGAAGGCGCTGCTACAAGCCGGCAGGCAGCAAAAAAAATGTTAAGAGAAGGAAGAAAACCGACAAATAAATCAGAACAAATGATAGTTAATAGTTATTTGGCCATGAAAGCTATTGAGGATACATACAAAGACAAAGAAATGAGTATGAATTTGATTTTAGAATTACATGGATTAATTACTAAGGATACTTTAGATTCTGAAAATGAAATACCAAGGCTAAGAAAAAATAATGAACCAATATATATAACGGATAAAAGTGACGGCCTTATATATCATACAGGCCCTAATATTAATTTTGTTAAAAAAGAATTAGAAAGATTAATAATATTTGCTAACGATGAATTGGAAGATAAAACTTTTATTCACCCCATTATAAAAGCTATAATGCTGCATTTTTGGATGGGATATTTGCATCCCTTCACGGATGGCAATGGCCGTTTGGCAAGGTTATTATTTTATTGGTATTTGATAAAAAAAGGATATTGGGCTTTTATTTATCTGCCAATATCAAAGGTAATTAAGCTAGCGCCGAAACAATATATTATGGCTTATGTTTATAGCGAACAAGATGATAATGATCTGACATATTTTATCGATTATAATATTAAAAAAATTAAATTAGCAGTAAAAGAATTTGAAGAGTATCTTGCCAAACAATCAAAAGGAAATGTTCAGATGAAAAAAAATAGCGAAGCAAAGTATGGCTTAAATATTAGGCAAATTCAACTGCTTCAATATCTTCATGGTGATTCCGATGAAAGAACAAGTCTGAAAACTCATATGAATATAAACCAGGTGGCGAAGATGACTGCGCATAAAGATTTAAAAGATTTGGTGAAGAAGGGTCTTTTGGTCCATAAGAAACAAGGTAAAAATGTATATTATTATGGGGCTGAAAAAATTAAGGAATTATTTTAAAGGCTAGATTTGATTTATGAATGAATCAGAAACAAGAGCAGAATACATTGACCCAAAGCTGAAACAATGCGGTTGGGGCGAGGTTGAGGGCTCAAAAATTTTACGCGAGTATCGTATTACTGAGGGCAGGATTCAGGTTGGCGGTGTTAGGGCTAAACCGGAAATCGCTGATTATATTTTAGTTTACAAAAATCAGAAATTAGCAATTATTGAAGCTAAGTCAGTTGATAAAAAGGTTACTGAAGGTGTAGCCCAAGCAAAGGACTATGCGGGAAAAATGCAAATCGATTACACTTACTCAAGTAATGGAAAAGAGATTTATCAAATTAATATGAAGACGGGTAAAGAGGGTGAAGTTGATAATTTTCCAACACCGGAAGATTTGTGGAACAAGATTTATTCTGATCAGAACGAATGGCTAGAAAAATTCGCCCAAATTCCATTGGAAGATCTTGGCGGTTCCAGAAAAACATATTATTATCAAGAAATTGCTATTAACAATGCGCTTAAGGCCATTGCTGAAAATAAAAATCGCATACTATTAACCTTAGCAACCGGTACAGGTAAAACTTTTATTGCTTTTCAAATTGTTTGGAAAATTTTCCAGTCACGCTGGAATTTAAGTCGCGACGGCAAGCGCAGACCAAGGATTCTATTTTTAGCTGACCGCAATATTTTAGCTGATCAGGCCTTTAATGCATTTTCTGCTTTTCCCGAAGACGCTTTAATGCGCATTAGTCCCTTAGATATCCGCAAAAAAGGTAAAGTACCGACTAATGCCAGTATTTTCTTTACAATATTTCAGACATTTATGAGTGGCCCTAATAATACTCCATATTATGGTGAATATCCACCTGATTTTTTTGATTTAATAATTATTGATGAGTGCCATCGCGGCGGCGCCAATGACGAGTCAAACTGGCGTGCCATTATGGAATATTTTAAACCAGCCGTCCAATTTGGTTTAACAGCTACACCAAATAGAAAAGATAATATTGATACTTATAAATATTTTGGTGAACCGGTTTATATTTATTCGTTGAAGCAGGGGATTAATGATGGCTTTTTAACTCCTTTTAAAGTTAAAAGAATCAAAACCACATTAGATGATTATGTTTACACTTCTGACGATGAAATCATTGAAGGCGAAGTTGAAGAAGGTAAGATATATCAGGAAGAAGATTTTAATCGTATTATTGAGATAAAAGAACGTGAAGTTAAACGCGTAGCAATCTTACTGAAAGAGATCAACCAAAAGGAAAAAACAATTGTTTTTTGCGCAACACAGGATCATGCTTTGGCTGTGCGCGATCTGATTAATCAAATGAAAGAAAGTAAAGACCCAAATTATTGCGTACGCGTGACAGCTAATGACGGGAAGCGTGGCGATCAGTATCTGGATGAATTTAAGGATAACGAGAAAACAATCCCGACAATATTGACGACTTCACAGAAGCTTTCAACTGGTGTCGATGCCCGCAATATACGTAATATTGTTTTAATGAGGCCAGTAAATTCCATGATTGAATTCAAACAGATTATCGGGAGAGGTACCAGGCTTTTCGATGGCAAGGATTATTTTACAGTTTATGATTTTATAGATGCTTATAAACATTTTTCAGATCCAGAATGGGATGGTGAACCAATTGATGAGACCACTGAAAAGCCCGCTAAAATTCAAATAGTTAAAGAGCTTAAAATAGTAAAAGAATTAGACGAATTAGATAAAGAACCTAGGAAAATTTTGAGGATTAAATTACGTGATGGCAAGGAGCGAGAAATTAAGCATATGATTCAAACTTCATTCTGGAATTTGGATGGCAAGCCGATTTCAGTTGAAGAATTTATGAAAAATTTATACGGTGATTTACCTAAATATTTTGGTAGCGAAGAAGGATTACGTAAAATTTGGTCGCATCCAGTCACGCGGCGAGTATTTTTGGAGCAAATAGCTGCCAAAGGTTATGGCAAAGATGAATTAGAAACTTTACAAAAGATGATTGATGCACAAGATAGTGATTTATTTGATGTTTTAGCTTATGTCGCTTATGCTATTCCTCCAGTAACTAGAGAAGATCGTGTAGTTAAACATAAAAAAGTTATTTATGACGATTTGGATGAGGAACAAAGAGAATTTTTAGATTTTGTGCTGGAAAAATATATTGATAAGGGCGTAGAGGAATTAGATGAAGAAAAATTGCCAATTTTATTAAATTTGAAATATCACGCCATTGCTGATGCGGAAAAAATACTTGGTGGCGTCGATAATATCAGGAATACTTATTTTGAATTTCAGAAAAGGTTATACGAAAAGTTAAAAGCGTAAAATCTAATCTAATAAAATATTTTAAATATAATTGTATGAAAAAAAATTTATCAAAATTAAATAAGGTTGACTTGAGGGATGTCTGGGGTCACGAAGCCATTGATTTTACTAATTGGTTGGCGGAACAGCAAAATTTAGATTTATTAAGTGAGGCAATAGGTATTGAAGTAAAATTAATTCAGACTGAAGCAAATGTGGGTAGATTCAATGTTGATATTTTAGCTGAGGAGCAGGGGACTGGTAGAAAAATAATTATTGAAAATCAGTTGGAAGACACAAATCATGATCATTTAGGAAAAATTATAACATATGCCTCAGGATATGATGCGGAGGTTATAGTTTGGATTGTAAGGGATTACAAAGAGGAGCATCAAAAAGCCGTTGATTGGCTTAATGAACATACGGATGAAAATATTAGTTTCTTTTTGATTAAAGTAGAGCTTTGGCAAATTGAAAATTCAAATCCTGCACCTAAGTTTGAAGTTGTAGTAAGTCCTAATGAGTGGGCAAAGGCAATAAAAACAAGTGCGGTTTCAGGAGAATTAACAGATACAAAATTACAGCAGCTTGAATTTTGGAATAAATTTAAAGATTTTGTTAGAACTACTGATAGCAAAATAAAATTAAGAACACCAAGACCGCAACATTGGTATAATGTTAGTATTGGTATTTCAGATGCTCATATAGCTTTAACTATTAATACAAGGGAAAATTTAATCGGTTGTGAAATATATATTAATAGAAATCGTGATTTATACGATTTTTTGAAGGAAAAGCAAGATATAATCGAAAAAGAAATTGGTGAAAAGGCAGAATGGAGTCAGGCTGCTATTGCATCTATGATAAAAATAAAAAAAGAAGCACCAGATGTACTTAATCCGATTGAAGCGGAAAATTACTATAAATGGCTTTATGATAAGACTGTTTTATTCCAGAGAGTTTTCGGTAAATATATGAGAGAATTTAAGGAATAAGGTTGTAAATGTAAATTCCATTTAAAACCATTTTTATGCCCTACAACGGCCTCTTCAAACCCGCTCAAAAAGACGCTTACAAAATCAGTCGTTCTAAGATTGACTTGTATTTAAATTGTCCCCGTTGTTTTTATCTGGACAGACGCTTGGGAGTGGCCCGGCCAGAGGGATTTCCATTTAATTTAAACAGCGCAGTAGATTATTTATTTAAGAAAGAATTTGATATCCATCGTGCCAAAGGGGTAGCGCATCCATTAATGAAAGCCTATAAAATCGCGGCCATACCTTTTAGCCATGAAATGATGGACAAATGGCGGGAAAATTTTCACGGCGTGCAGTATTTGCACCAGCCCACCAACTTTCTCGTCTTTGGCGCAGTTGATGATGTTTGGATCAATAAAAAGAAGGAACTGATCGTGGTTGATTATAAATCCACCAGCATTAATAAAGAGATTACCTTGGAGGATGCGTGGAAAATCGGCTATAAACGCCAGATGGAGATTTATCATTGGCTTTTGCGCCATAACGGATTTAAAGTTGCGGATACGGGTTATTTTGTTTATGCCAATGGCCGAAAAGATTGCGCGGCTTTTGACGCCAGATTGGAATTTGATATTACGGTTTTAGCGTACAAGGGTAATGATAAATGGGTGGAAAAGACCTTGAAAGATGTTAAAGCCTGTTTAGTTTCCAGCAAAATCCCCAAAGCCAATCCCAATTGCGCGTATTGCAATTATCGGCAAGCGGCGAGGGAAGTGGAGAAATAAAAAGCTCATTTGAAACATTTTTAAAATAAAAGCAAAAAGGCCTTAAAAGGCCTTTGGGTTGGGGAAAAAGATAAGGTTGAAAAGTTTGAAAATTGTGTCTTGAATGCTTAATCCAACAACAATGCAAGATGTGGTGATTACTATCGCGAGGTACACTACGGAATAGTTGTTCTTGGCAAGGCTCAATGCTAGCACTACCATCAAAATTATGATTATTAATGACATAATTAGATGGCAGGTTGAGCTGAGAAGTGTCCAGAAAGTTTTGTACTCTCTGTTCTTCAGAACTTCATCCCAGGAATGAGCAACCGGATAAAGAAAGAAAATCATCAAAAACGAGGCCAATACACAGCCGCCTAGGTTCCAGACAACATCGGCCGAATCTTGATCCAGTCCCTGCCCAGCTGGAACAGGAACCTGAAGGATTGCGCCTATCATGACTAAAAGGAATAATGCCATCCACAACAATTTGGGGAGCAGGCTGGATTTTTCCATCTCCACCACATCGTTTGTAAGGAATATTGTAGCATCCAACAGTTTATCCTGTAGACTTGTTTTTCCCATCTTCATCCCTCCTTGTGACCGGTCAGTTGAAAAAAGATCAACTACTTTTATATTAGCACTTTAGTCTAGAACCGTCCAGATTTAAGATTTTGGGGAAAATAATAAAAATCTCTTCTCGGCTCTTGGCCGAAGCAGGCTAAAATATTTACATGTGGATAAGGCACCTTGTATTCGGTTTTTGTTCGGGTTATAATTAATCATGGAATGTATTAACATTCTGTTATTAATTATTTAAAATCAGAAAGTATATGAATATAAATGATAAAATCGCCTTGTTTGAAGGCAAGACAATACGACGTCTTTGGGACAAAGAAAAAGAGCTTTGGTATTTTTCGGTGGTGGATATTGTTGGGATTTTAAGTGAAAGCGCTGACCCGAGAAATTATTGGAAGGTTCTTAAAAATCGCCTTAAAGCAGAAGGCAGTGAGTTGGTTACAAAATGTAACCAACTGAAATTTTTGGCTAATGACGGTAAATATTATCTTTCCGATGCCGCTGATACTGAAACCTTGTTGCGTCTTATTCAATCTGTGCCTAGTCCTAAGGCCGAGCCGGTTAAACTATGGCTGGCAAAAGTCGGCTATGAAAGAATTCAAGAAACAGTAGACCCTGAAAAATCTATAAATAGAGGTCGAGTAACTTGGCAAAGAATGGGTCATAGCCAAAAATGGATCCAGCAGAGAATGATGGGGCAGGAAATCAGAAATAAATTAACGGATTATTGGAAGAATAATGAAGTCAAAGAACAGGATGAATACGCGATTTTGACCAATATAATTCATCAGGAATGGAGTGACATATCAATTAAGGATCATAAAAGTCTGAAAAATATCAAGACGGAAAATTTGCGCGACCATATGACCGACGCGGAATTGGTTTTTACCGCCTTGGCTGAGCTTTCTACGCGCCAAATCGCGGAAACCATTGAAGCCAAAGGCTTGGAAGAAAATAAAATACCAGCAAAGAAAGGCGGGCGGATTGCCAAGAACGCGCGACTGGAATTAGAACAAAATACCGGTCAGAAGGTTGTCAGTGATAAGAATTATTTAAAGCCGGCTGATGATTTTGATAAATTAAATGAAAGCAAACAATAATTATTTGAAGTAATTCAGCTTGACATTTTATTAAATTTACTGTATAATACATTTACAATTGAATATCAATTTATTCAGAGTGCAGATAGGGAACTAGCCCTGTGACCTGCCGGCAACCTTTGAGGATGACTTCTTCAAAAAGGTGCCAATTCTAGCTCCGCTTCGCGGAGAAAGATAATGCGTCTGTTTTTTGTTTGTCAATCTCTTTCTCTATGCGGAAAGAGGTTTTTTTGTGTGCAAACGGCCGGATGAATTAAATGTGGCAATTGTTTCGTAGGGACAGAACAATGTTCTGTCCCTACGGTCGCCCGGCCGTTTGTGCCAGGTCTTAACAATTATTATTTACATATTTCTTAATCATTAACATCAAATTTATGAATTGCGAAATCACTAAAGAAGAATCCCAAAAAGCCATGGAACGAGGAACATTTTTCGGTTTTATTCCTCAACGACTTGAGATCAAAGAATTGCCACAATTTTACCATTTTCCGTTTAACGTACTTTTTGCGAGTACGTGCATAAAAGACGGGAAACAAGTTTCGGGTAGCGCGGTGTATGAGCCGGATTTTTACACCTATAAAAAAGACGGTCATTTGAGTTGCATGAGATACCATAATATCTATGGCGGAGATTGCCACTTGATGATTGCCTATGACGAAGAAAATAAGAAATATCTCGGCGAAAAGTTTGTAAATGGTGAAAAGGTAGGTAGCGCAGACGGCGGACCAGACTGGCACTTGTTTTTTGTGCATTTGACCCTGCTTGGCCTTGCAAGCGGAGAAAAGTGTAAGTTTCAGGATGTAGAGGAAAAAGCAGGATCGTAATCTCAAAAAATCGCCTCTGCAGGCGATTTTTTGTTCTTTGACTTTTAGGTAAATTAAAGATAAAATTGAGGTATATTGAGTATTAAGTAACGGGGAATGAGTAGCGGGTAATGGAAAATTTGGAACAGGATTTTATTTAAAAATATTTCTATGCTTAAAATAAAAAAACTCAAAGGCGCAAACATGGGAATTGATTTGATTCCCAGCCCTGATGTCTCTTGGCATATGGATGAGTGCCCCTGGAATGTGGCTGAAAACACCAAGGAACATAAATGCGCCGTGAAAAATGTATCATTATGCCCGTATTTTGCCGGAGTAGAATATCCCGATATTTTATTGTGTTCATATCCGGAGGAGTATGAGGAAAAGTAGGAAATTTGGAATTGGGAATTGGGTTTGGAAAACTATAATTATTTTAAAAAAACAAAAACAAAAATGGATTTGAAAAAAGATCGTAAATTAAACCGTTGGCAGGGTTTCGATTATTCATTTCCGGGTTATTATTTTATAACCATTTGCACCCACCACCGCCAATCAATATTCGGCGAAATTGTTGATTGCGAAATGAGATTGAATGAATTTGGCGAAATCGTGAAACAATGTTGGTTGGATTTGCCCAACCATTATAAAAATTGTAGATTGGATTATTTTGTAATAATGCCGAATCATTTCCATGGTATTATTGAAATATTCGAGAATGAAAATTATTTTGACCCGACCGTCGTAGGGAACGGTTTAAAACCGTTCCCTACGACGCACGGGTTGTCAGAGATTGTAAGAGCCTTAAAGACATTTTCGTCGCGTGGGATAAATAAGATACAAAATAATTTTCATTTTTCCTGGCAAAAATCCTTCCATGACCGCGTCATCCGGGACGAAAATGAATTATCCGCCAAACGCGAATATATCCGATGCAACCCGGGCAAATGGGCCGAGGACCGCAACAATCCAATTAATGTAAAATAAAAATTTTATCTGAAATAATAAAAGAGGGATCTGGTCCCTCTTTTAAAATTCCGAATCTTTACGTCTAGGGCGCCTGATTGCGCCCACTATGCAGCCTATTATTGTCCCGCCTCCGGCAGATAATAGGGTATAGGCGATGATGTAAGATTTGTCCTGTATTTCCTGCGGATCTCCTACACCAACATACATGCCTATCAAATAATTGAGAAAGAAGGCTCCGCCAATGAAGAAGAATAATTCACCGGTAAAGCCATCTTCTTTAATAACATTACTGATCATATAAGCCGTAACCGGTATGGCTATAAGGAGCAGGAAAAAAAGACTTGAATCATCAAATTTCGTGCCTCCTGTGTAACGTATCCCGTTAGGTATTGGTGCGCAGGCTGCCACGGTAAGCATGAGCCATAACGCTGAAAGAACATACTTAAGTGAATATTTATTCATTTTTAATCCTCCTTTTCCGTTAAATTCAACTTAGCACAGGCTATTATGAGTGTCAATTAATTTTAAAGTGAATATTTTTATCCCAGGAACCAATAATTGGACTGGCGAAAGGAGAAAATTACCTGTTTAAGGATTTTAAAAATGAGACAAATTCGTAATTTTTTGCCTTTGACTTTTGGCCAAATTAAAGATAAAATTGAGGTAGGATTCTATTTAAAACAAAAATGGATAAGGAATATTTTAAAAATCAATTTCGCACCGCATCGATTAGGTTGGGTCATTGGAATTATGCGAGTCCCGGATTGTATTCCATAACAATCTGCACCCATGACCGCCAATGTTGTTTGTCCGAAATAAAAGACGACCGGGTTATATTGTCGGAGATCGGGGAAATTGTTTTTGATGATTTGATGAATATACCCAAATTACGATCATATGTGTTGGTGGATGATTATGTCATCATGCCCAATCATATTCATATAATTTTTGTTTTGACCGACGCTAATGATTTTGGCCACCCGGACGGTAGAGACGCGGTTAACCGCGTCTCTACCGTCCGGGAATTCGGGGGATTACAGCCAAAATCATTAGCGGCGATCGTTAATGCGTTTAAAGGGGGCGTAACCCGACGTTGCCATGAAAATAATTTGGATTTCCATTGGCAATCCAATTATTACGAACACATAATCCGTGACGAGGATGATTATGTCCGGATTAAGGAATACATTTTCTGCAACCCCGGCAAATGGGCAGATGATAGGAGTATTCCTAAAAATATTAAATAAAATATCTTTTAATTAATTTTATATTATGTCCTCACGAACAATTTTTTTCCTGGTAGTCTCTGGTGTTTTAGGGCTATTTGTTATTTTGCCAATAATTATTCTAGTCAATCGTTCAGTCTCCAAGAAAATAAAAATAATCGTGGCAATTGCTGCTATTTTAGGTTTATTACTTATATTTCCGGTATTTATAACGATTAATTGTTTTGTAACCAATGGCCTGATTATAGTTGGAGGAGAACCTTGTCCTCCTGGGTTAGCTTGTATTAATGATTTTCAAAGTGTTCATGTCTCAGTAGGAGAATGTATTAAAGTAACCTTGCCTGGTGTTTTAAAAGGTATAGCTAATTCTATATTAAAAATTTTTAGATAAAATATTATTTAAAATAATTATATGAAACAATTTTTAAAGGATTCTGTACTTTGGGGTATAATATTATGGTTTATCGGCTATGTCCTGGGTTTTGTCTTTTTTGCTCTTGTACCTAAAGATGTTATCGGCTGGTATATCATGCCGCTCGGAACGATCATTACTTTGTTGGTTGCCTTTAAATTAATTAAAAGCAATTTCTTAATGTATTATCTGAAAGTCGGCCTGATCTGGACGCTGACCGCAATTGTCTTTGATTACATCTTTCTGGTCCAAATCCTTAAACCCGCCGACGGGTATTATAAATTGGATGTTTACATTTATTATGGTTTGTCCTTTATTATCCCGCTATTAGTGGGATGGTATAAAAATAAAATAACAAATAACCCACTTTCGCTTCGCTACGGTGGGCAGGCCAAATTATAATACCAAAATAATATCAAATAACTAAATCAAAATGAAAAAATTTTTATTTATTTTATTACCGTTATTGATTTTAATCATTTCGGGCTGTAATTTGCCTTGGCAGGCGCCGAAACAGGTTAGCTGTACCATGGAAGCCAAGCTTTGTCCGGATGGATCAGCTGTTGGCCGCAGCGGACCCAATTGCGAGTTTGCGCCTTGCCCGCAGGTAAATATTGACACTTCGATTACTGACTTTAATACCTGCTCCGCGGCCGGTAAACCGATTATGGAAAGTTATCCCAGGCAATGCCGGGCAAATGGCCAGACTTATACGGAAATATTAACTGATAATAACAGCGCTAGTTGTACGATTAGTCCTAATTGCCAGTTGCCAATGGATTATGCTGCCCGTTCTGATTGTCCGTATAAGGCTTATTGTTATAATCTGAAATGCGTAGTGGGCTGTCCTTTGTGGGATGACAAAGCCAATACCTGGGAGGTAAAATGCCAGGTTGATAAAGATTGCAATTGTGCTGCCTGGAATGAGCAGAAAAATTATACTTGCGCTTGCGTTGACGGCCAATGCGCTTCTATTGTCTCTGATTTAGGTTCTGTACAACAATCTAATTAATCTAAGCCGCGTAGCGGCATCCCGCTTCGCGGGAAAACCTAAAACCTAAAACCCAAAACCCAAAACCTAAAATCTAAAATCCAACCTTATGATAAAAGCAGTAATATTTGATCAGGACGGTGTCATCATTGACAGCGAGAAAATCAATCTGGCTTCAGCGCTTTTTAGTTTTGAACAATTGGGCATAAAAATTGATGACCAGGATAAAAAAACCATCATTGGCATCCATCCTACGGATTATAAAAACATTATGCTGGCCAAATATGATTTTGATTTTGACCGGTATGTGCAAATCAAAAGGGACTATTATTCTCAGGCTTTAATCAGCGCCCCGTTATTTACCAAAACAGTCAATATTATCAGGCAATTAAAGCAAAAAAATATTCCTTTGGGTATGGTAACCTCCTCAAAACGTGTAACTAATCAGGAGATTTTAAAGCGAGCCGGCTTGGACAAGGTTTTTAAAGCCATTATTTGTTTTGAAGATTGTGAACAAAGAAAACCGGCGCCTGATTGTTATCTGTCTTGCGCTTCTAAATTAAATGTTTTACCCTATGAATGCCTGGCCATTGAAGATTCCCAGCCTGGGTTAACGGCTGCCAAAGGCGCGGGCATGACCTGTTTTGTGATCCCAAACCAAACCACCCAGAATCAGGATTTTTCCCGGGCTGATAAAGTCATTGATTATGATACTGAATTGGATATTGAATTGTTTGAA
>JAPLYC010000043.1 GCA_026395755.1 Candidatus Parcubacteria bacterium
TAAATCCTGATTAAACATGGCCAAAATCCGGCCCATTTTTTCCAAATAACTATTAAATAGCTCCGGATTGGCCAGATAATCAATAGCCAAGCCGATCTGACCGCAAGACAAGGCTGTCAAAATTTTGGCCTGTTCCCTGCTGGATCCCAAACCTACAAGATGATGAAAAATTTGTTCTTCGGATAGCTGTCTGAATTTTACCAGCTGACAGCGTGAAGAAATTGTCGGCAAGAGCAAATTATGATCATTAACTATCAAAATTAAAATCGTTTTAGGCGTCGGTTCTTCCAGGACTTTAAGCAGCGCATTTTGGGCGCTTTCGCTTAACTCCTGGGCATTGGCCACCAGGGCGATTTTATAGGAATTCAAAAAAGAAGTCAGGCTTAAAAATTTATGCATCTCGCGAACCTGCTCCACGCTAATATTTTTTTTATCTTCATCTTTCTTTAAAAAATAAACATCAGGATGAATTCCGCGGTTAAACTGCTGACAAAACACGCATTCCCCGCAAGGTAATTTCTGCGCTTCTTTTTTATTTTGCTGATGATAATCAGCGCATAAGATCGAAGCCATGAATTTTTCCGCCACTAAACTTTTGCCCAGATGAACCGGGCCGGAAAACAAATAAGCATGCCCTAGCTTATTATTGGCCAGGCTTTTTTGCAAAAATTGCTGAATTTTCTGATGGCCGACCACCGGCCAATTGAAATTATTCATAGCCTAATTATAGCGTAAGTTTTTAGCTACGTAAAGTGCTAAAATCAAAGAAGCAGGGGGCTAAACCCAGCATTAATTTAATGCAAAATTCATAACATCATTACCTAAAATCTACCCTCAGAAAGTGACTTGGTAAATTTGAAAATACTTAAGTATGTGTAGGAAAATTACGGAATATAAGAAAAAGAATAATAAACATTACTACAAATAAAAGACCAAAGATTATCAAAACTTTCTTAATTAATTTATGAGTTCCAGGGTCTTTCAATATCTCAGCATTTTGCTGATTAGTTTTATTTTTTAAATTTATCTTACCAGTTTTAACTATCTCTCTAGCAGTTATAATAGCTAAAATAATCCACAAAATATCATACCCCGATAAAAGGTTGCCTAAATATTCAATGAACATTTTTAGGGTATCCATTGAAATTAAAGAGATAGACTGACTAGCAGTCAAACCATAATCTTTTGCAACATTTTGTCTCACAAAATAATAAAAAATGTAATATTTAGCAGCAAATATCCCCAAAACACTGGAAATAACGGCAATAATTTGAAAAAGTAACTTTTTTTGCTTCGAAGAAAATAATAATACAAAATAACCGGATAATAACCCTAATCCAACTGCCATATATCCTACTTCATAATTTGTCAAAATGACAATCCAAGCCCAGATAAAACCGCCAATTGCTGCTGCCAAAATACCCCCAATTATTGCGCGCATTATAGTCGGGGCGTCATAAACTTCAGGTATAGGATTAATTAATTGATTATTACTTGGTATTTCTTTCTCCGGCGGTATTAATTTTTGTTCCATAATTTTATGTTTAAATTATTAACCTAATATAATCCTAAAATTAAATTTTTAACCAAATCTTTAGTCGCCTGGTCATTTGACTGTAACTTCTGGTTGCTATGCCAAGAACATAAGAATTGAGAAGAGTCTAAATAGAAATCCTTAATTTCAAAATTTTTCACTTTTGCGCTGGAGTCTTCAGACAAGGGCAGGAGATAAGCAGTATCCTTTTCTAAAATGTAAAAAACCTTATCATTCTGTAAATAGTAACTTAGTTCGGACTTTCCCGTTTCTCCAAAAAAAATTTGCTTTATCAACACTATCTTGTTATCCAATGAGTAATCTGTTTGTTGCCCCCCTTCAGTTGATCGCCAAAGGTCTTTTGAAGTAATGGCGTATTTTGCTATATTATTTTCAATGCTATGCGCTTTTTTAACTATATTATTAATACCTACACTTCCACATCCATTACTAACATTATATTTCCTAAAAGTAATCACATATTTAGGATCAAAAATTCCCACCATACAGCCACCTGGAAAATAATCGCCATTATCAATTTTACGCATTCCTTCAGGAGATGGCAATCCGTATAATATTGGCGTCATGGCTATAAATGAGGTCTGATCCCAACCAAATATGAATTTAACCGGAAAAATAATATATAAAATCGAGATGATCAAAATTGAAATATACAAAATTTTAAAGTTATAAATTTTATATTTAAAATTCAAATATATTGAAAATATTAACATTATTGCCAAAAATAATGATAGAAAAGGTCTAAAACTGGACAACATAAAAGACAATAAAATGAAAACCACAAAAATACCGAGTATATAAATTAATTTCCCTTTAAAAAATTTCATATTTTAAGTATAACTTAACCTACCACCTTCGTAAAGCCCAATTTTAGCACAAAAAAACAAAGCCGATGAGACCTTGTTTTTCAAAAATATATAAAAACTAAAGTTTAACTTTGATTTCCTTGGCTAATATCCTTTCCGGAATTTTCAAGGTTGAATGAATACCAATCAATTTTTCTGGAAATAAACATAACTATGGCTAAAACCGCAAATAGTCCAATACTGCCCATCAACAAAGCGAAATCTTGCAACTGAAGTACAATAAACATAAAGCCGTATAAGGCTAAAAGGACTGCGCTTAAGATTGCTACTAATTTATTATTCTTAAATATTGCTTTAGAATAAGAAACAATCAAAATAATTGTTGCTAGGCTGGATATAAGGTAAGCCCAATTAAAATTTAAGTGCTCGGCAATTGACAATAGTAAAGTATAAAAAACCAACAAGGCAAAACCGACTAAAAGATACTGGACCGGGTGTATTTTCCTTTTATTGGTAATCTCAACAAAAAAGAAGGTCAAAAATGTCAGGGCAATAAACATTATGGCATATTTTATTGATCTTGATGTTTTTTGATACTGGTCAACCGACATTAAAAATTTCACCCCAAAAACTGAATTATTGTAATTAGCCATATTAGAATCTGATCCCGAAGCCAGTTCGTAGGCCGCTAATCTCGGATCAATCGAGCTTTGAGGATAGTTTCTATTTAAATCAAGAACTTTCCATTGAGCCTTAAATCCGTCATTATTAACCTCCCGCTGATCCGGCAAAAAGGCCCCGTCAAAACTGGGGTTGGCCCAGGGAGATGTCAGATTTACAGTAGTCACCTTTCCAACGGGCATGAAATTAAGGGCTTGAGCGCCGTTAAGATCCAAATCAAAATAAAATTTATAGACTTTATCATAATCGCCGGCTACAACCGGTATTTTAGCGCTCACTCCGGAAGAAATTATGGAAATATTTGAGATGCCCGGATTTAATTCATATTTATCATTATTCCAATTTAATGTAATTTCATCTTTCACCCCGCGCATATCAGGAATACCCAGTGCGATATTCACTTTGTTCCAATCAATATCATTTAAAGGAATACTGATTTGCCTTAAGCTATTAAGTGAAAATTCACCGCTGACTTTTAATTTAGTATTATAAACGGCAATATCATAGATACCCCGTTTCAGCAATTGAGGATCGACATTACCGTTGATTTCTAAGGCATCGGGAAAGACATTGACATAACCATAACTATTTGAGGCCTTGGTATTGTTATAATAAGGAATACTTAACATTGGGCCGGTAATCGTCTGACTGCTTCCCCATTTTGAACCGATTTCTTTTAAAGCGTCAGCTTGCCTCGCTTCTCTGTCCATAACTAAAAAATTCACCATCATTGCGGGTACTAACAAAAAAAGGGTTAAGAGTCCGATCATTCCCAGCCTCAAGCTAACAGAATTTTTTGTTGCCTCATCTGACATAAATTTGAATGAAAATTTAGTTTGAACTTAAAATTGACCGTTTATAGGCTTCCAGATTCTCCAAAGCAATACCTGTACCCTTGGCCACGCAAAATAAGGCATCATCAGCCACGTAAGCCGGCACGCCGGTAGCTTTAGAAATCAGCTGGTCAATATTGCGTAAAAGCGAAGTGCCGCCGCTCATGATAATACCCTTATCAATAACATCAGCTGATAATTCCGGCGGCGTATTATGTAAAACTTCTTTAATCGCCTCAATCATTCCCTCCAAAGCGGTTTTAACCGCTTCCACCACGTCATTGGTAGTCATAGTAATAGTTCGCGGCAAACCCGTAATCATGTCGCGTCCCCTGACTTCCATGGTTAAGGGCTCTTTCATGGGTATAGCTGAACCAATATTAATTTTAATATCTTCAGCGGTTCTTTCGCCAATGGCTAAATTATAATTTCTCCTGGTATATTCCAAAATCGCCTGATCAAGTTTGTTACCGCCGATTCTGACCGAGGCGCTGGCCACAATGCCGCCCAAAGAAATAACCGCCACTTCAGTCGTACCGCCGCCGCTGTCAATAATCATATTGCCTGAAGGGCTGCCAATGGGAATACCCGCTCCAATTGCAGCCACAATCGGTTCTTTAATGATATAAGCGGCCTTGGCTCCTGCGGCCATGGTCGCGTCAACCACGGCGCGTCTTTCAGTAGAGGTAATACCGGCCGGCACAGCCACCATAACTTCAGGACGCAAAATTCTCAAACCTCCCAAGGCTTTATTGATAAAGTATCGTAACATGGCTTCAGTCGTACGATAATCAGCAATTACACCGTCCTTTAAGGGACGTTTGGCAATAATGGTATCAGGTGTCTTTCCTAACATTTCCTTGGCTTCAATACCCACCGCTAATATTTTCTTATCTGTCGTGGAAATCGCAACCACAGATGGTTCATTAATAACCACCCCTTTTTTAGGCAAATAAACTAATATATTGGTTGTGCCCAGATCGATTCCTATTTTTTTTCTTAACATATCGAGATTTAATTTTCAATTCTCAATATTCAATTTTCAATGTTTGAAAATTGTAAATTGCAAAATTGAAAATTTGTTAAATGTTTACTTAAAACTTACATCTATATATTTATCCTTATCCAGCGCCAAATTATTATTATATGAAGTATTAAACCACTCATTTTCCGGCTCAGCCGGAGTGGCTGATTTAATATTTTTACCAAATTTTAGGTCCAAAGTCAAACTTGGTATCACCCCTGCCTGCTTTTGAACCTCTAAATTGTAATCATTATTTATTTTAATCATATCAACTATCCTCTGCGGCAATTTATATTCAAAACTTAAGACTCCTGTTTCATGCGGTTCTATGGAAATAAAAGCGCCAAAATAAGTTTTGCCAAATTCACTGGCTGCTTCCACCTGGCCGACCTGGCGTTGCGGGTCTTTTATTTTATCATTTTCCATGGCTCCCTTAGAACTGATCAGCTCGCTGCCCAAGGGCACATATACCCTGGTGTAGGATCTTAAACGGGTTGACTTCCAGGTAAAATCAGCATTGTTCTGGTAGGTAATTTCTGTTTTGCCAATCAAATCCTCCCCTTGCCAAGATAATGAATAGTTAATAGTCCTTTTAACATACTGATCTGTTTTCAAACTGGCCAGATTACTGTCAACTACCATCAGATAATCACTTTCGGCCTGTTTTATTTCCCCGCCCCAGCTGCGCTCCAAAATTAATTTTTCCAAATCAGCATCTTTAACATAAATCTGGACTTGTTTTTGATCCATAGCTTTAAACCCCATATCAATTAAATCTGGCAATTGCCTTAGAGGCAAAGAAGTTAATTTTAATTTGATCTGGTCAGCCAGCTTCCTTATAATTTCTTTTCTTTGATTAACAGGGATATCTAATTCCTGGTACATTTTGCCGACCATCAATTCCAATTGATCCTGATAATTCTCCGCGGTAAAAAGCATGTTGTCAGTAACAATCGGACCGGTTAAATTCAAAAGCTCACCCAAAATTTCCGGAGTAACCGCGATTACTCCCGCTAAATTTTCCTGATACGGCAAAACATCGGTAATTTCCACGCCCTTTTCCCCTAATATTTTTTTTCCGGATTTTTTAAGTTCCAGCCAGACTTTGTTTTCCTTATCATAAATATCCAAAGCCTT
>JAPLYC010000039.1 GCA_026395755.1 Candidatus Parcubacteria bacterium
TGATCATCGCCGGACTGTATCGGCAAATTTATATACGGACAAATCTTATTATTCTTGGCAATTACCTTAATTAACTTATCCGACAAATCCTTAGGATGGCTGGTCAGAAACGATAACCAAAAATCACCGGGCAACTTGGCGATAAATTCGAGTAAGTCCGGAAAATCCTTTATTTCTAATTTCGGACTTCGGACTTCGGACTTCGGACAATATGAATTCACATTCTGCCCCAGTAAAATAATCTCCTTATAACCTCGCCTAATCAATTCCTTAACTTCCTTAATAACATCTTCCGCCGGTCTCGACATTTCTCGCCCCCGAACATAAGGTACAATGCAATAGGAACAAAAATTATTACAGCCGGTCATGATCGGCACATAGGCGGTAAATTTACTTTCATATTTGGGTTTTACGGAAAGATAAGATTCAATATCTTCCTGCCCGACTTTAGTTCCAAGTAATTGGGGCAATTTATTCAAGTCCTTAATATCCAAAAAAATATCAACGCCGGGCATTTTCTTGACTATCTCCTTACGCAAAGCCATGCAACCGGTAAGAATAATTTTGAACTTTTTACCTTTGATTTTAAGGCGATTTAAATTATGAACAATCCCCCAGACTCGGTCTTCAGCTGACTGACGGACAGAACAAGTAACAAAAATGACCAGATCAGCCTCGTCGCGTAATTTGGTTCTTTTATAGCCGATGGAATCTAAAACAGATTCGATCCTTTCGGCATCACTACTATTCATTTGGCAGCCATAGATGTAGAAAAAATATTTCATAAACTTAATTATAACAACTAATTTCATTTGCTTCAAGCTCAATGTTTCCTTGACAAAATGTCTAATATTTGATAACTTATTGGGTTATCAAGCATAAAAGAAGAGGAGGACTACTATCATGAAGGATAACGGCACATTGAAAATATTTGACTGGACAGATCTTTTAACAAAATATGGGAGGTTAAAATATACTCCCCATATCTTCCTGGCTAAACCGTCCTTGCCAAAGGAAATTAAGCTGGAGCTGAAAATTAAAGAAGAATATGACCTTACTCCGCTCTTTCTGGTTATTTTATCCATGATTATAGAAAAAGCCAGAATTATGATGGAAAAGGCCAGCTCTATCATCTTAAAGCCGGCTAATTACCCGAACACTCACCTACTGGCTAAACTGAAGGAAAAAATGCCGCATTATCCCCATATCAGAGGGATTTCCATCAACAGCGAAGCTATCTTTTTTTCCTTTAACAACATCTTTAACCAGGATGAACTGGCCAATAAAATCAACAATAACATGGGCGGCTATATCTTTACTAAAAAGACCGACAAATCTTCGCCGAAAACTGATGGGGGAGATTTTTATTACAACGACATCAAGGTTTTTTCTGTTAACAGACACGTGGTAATATTCCCCTATGAAATGCTAAGCCAACAAAACACTGTAGAATTTTCTTTTTGTCTGGAACTTATAGCTGAGCTGATCACCATGATTCATAGTCAGAAGCCCTTTTATATGGGTCCTGAGATTTATTATCACGAGTACGTACCCATTTTAAAGCTGCTTTTGCGGGAACTCTATACAACTGAAGTTCTCGGTAAAATCATCAGTCAGATTGTCACTGAATCTGACTATGGTCAGAAACCGCAGCTCAAATATTTGACTCCGGCAAAGAAAGAGCCGAGCAAATATCGTTACATCGGGGAACTGCCTAGCCATATCAAATATCTGCTCCTCATCCCCGCTAAGGATGAAGTGGCAATTGGATTAGACTGCGTGCTTAACTTGAAAATCATCAGCCAAAGAGTCTCGGGGCAGACTCTATTGGAAAACACCGACTGTTTTCATGAACAACTGACTCTGTCGGAAAAATCAATTCTGGCCAACCGCAACAAGATGGAATTCAAGGAAAACAAATGGCAGCGTCATCAGCATGAATACAATCTGAAAGGGTCAGTCATCTCAGATAGCAGCGGCCAAGAGCTACTACTGCTTACCAGCAGGACTTTAACCTTTAAGCTGTCGACTTTCAAAAACAAACCGGCGATTATCATTGGGATCATCAATGCCATCTACGATAACATGTTCTACTACACCAATTCAGTTCATACCGAAAAGTTGAACTGTGCACTTACTCCGGTGGAACGAGAGCTAATCGTAGCCATTGACTCCCTGGTCTTCTTTTATCGCCTTTTTGCTTATGTGAAAGTTGAACAAGAAGCATACAAAACTGGGCACTACCTTTCTGAAAAAGAATGGGTGCTAACTCAGCTCCAAGCTGCCGGTACTGAGGATCTCTATAAAAAAATCCTTTTTGTTCTGCGAAAAATCATATTAATTGGAAAAGATGACATCCCCATGCTGATCGAAAAAAACGATCAGACTAAACAATCGTACGAATCGCTAATTGCGCTGTTGCGTAAAATAGAACGCTTATCAACAGAGCAAGCTAGCGGTTAATTACCAAATAAACCCAAAAAGGGACGAAACCTCGTCCCTTTTTATTTTCCACAAATATATAATTTACTTACGGTTTAATATCTCATTTTTAATATGTGTCATAAACTCAGCCACATCCTGCGGACCTAAATCACCATTGCCTCTTTGTCTGACTGCAACCTGCTTAGTATTCACTTCCTTTTCACCGATAATTAACAGATAAGGCACTTTTTGCTGTTCACCGCTGCGTATTTTCTTGCCCAAAGATTCTGCCGTGTCATCCAGTTCCACCCTGACGCTCTGTAAATTTAATTGGCTCTTTACTTCCAATGAATATTCCAAAAATTTATCAGATACCGGCAAAATTTTCACCTGAACCGGTGATAGCCAGACAGGAAAAGCGCCGGCATAATGTTCGATCAAGACACCGATAAATCGTTCAAATGAGCCGAACAAGGCGCGATGAAGCATGTATGGCTGTTCTTCCTTACCCTCGTCATTGATAAATCTCATGCTAAAACGCTCCGGTAAATTAAAATCAAACTGTAAAGTCGAACACTGCCATTCCCTGCCCAGGCAATCTTTGATTTTAAAATCAAGCTTGGGCCCGTAAAAAGCAGCCTCACCTACTTCGCGGATATAATTTAATTTATTTTGCTTTGCAACTTTTTCCAGCACGTCCTCGGTAAATTCCCAGCCTTCATCGTTACCGGCATACTTGTCTTTATTTTTGGGGTCGCGTAATGACAAATATACATTGTATTCCTTAAACCCAAAAGTACTTAACATGTAGGTTATAAAATCAACTACACGCTTTAATTCCGCCTCCACCTGACTTTTCGCGCAGACAATATGGGCATCATCCTGAGTAAAGCCGCGCACTCGTGTAAGACCTGACAATTCGCCTGATTTTTCATAACGATAAACAGTACCGCATTCTGCCCAGCGTATTGGCAATTCCCTATATGATCTTGGCCTGGAATTATAAAGAGTAACGTGGAAGGGGCAATTCATGGGTTTGAGTAAATATTTTTCATCATCTACCTCGATCGGCGAATACATGCTGTCACGATAAAAATTCCAGTGGCCGGATTTTTCCCAAAGCGCTTGCGAACCTATGTGCGGAGAACGAACAAGGTCATAACCGTTTTTCAAATGTTCCTGATACCAAAAATCTTCCATAATCCTCCAGATTAAAGCGCCCTTAGGAAACCACATGGGCAACCCCATACCCACAGTCTTATCTATCATAAAAAGTTCCTGATCTTTACCTATTTTCCGATGGTCACGTTTTTCAGCCTCTTCCAGTATCTTTAAATATTCATCCAGTTCCTTTTGAGTTTCAAAAGCAGTACCATAAATGCGCTGCAGCATTTTATTTTTTTCATCCCCGCGCCAATAAGCGCCGGAAACGCGCAGCAATTTAAAAGGACCGATTTCTTTGGTTGATTTTACATGAGGACCGAGGCATAAATCATCAAAAATATCGCCGATAGTATAAAAGCTGACTTTCTTTTCACCTTCTTTTTCTAGATCTTTTATCAGCTCCTCCTTATAAATCTGACCCTTTACTCGTGCCAAGGCGTCTTTGATTGACAATTCCTCCCGTTCAATTTTCAAATTAGCTTTGATAATTTCCTGCATCTTAGCTTCGATTTTAGGCAAATCTTCTGAACTCAAAGTTTTTCCGCTTAAATCGAAATCATAATAGAAGCCTTCCTCTATTGTCGGGCCAATGGCAAATTTAACATCCTTAAATAAAGACTTAACAGCTACGGCCAGGACATGTGACGCCGAATGTCTCATAACATCCAGTTGCGATTCATTTTTTCCTTGCCTCATATTTTTGTTATTAATTATTAGTAGATTAGTAGCTAATTAGCAGATTCGTATCATTAAAAAAATCCCGTCCTAAAATACCATCAAATGATAATATCTTGGGACGGGATTTCCCGTGGTTCCACCCAAGTTCCCGCCGACTTTACCAGCGGACACTTAATTTATAAAGCTTAGAGATATTAATTACCTAATTACCATTTTGTGGTAATTAAACGGTCGGTAACCGTTTCAATCGCTCTATTTATAGATAATAAACTACATTCGTTTAAAAGTCAACTCTATAAATTATTTGGTTTTTTGCTGTTGACTTTGTTTTCCTGCGGGGACTACTTCAATTCCAATACCCTTATCCGTCAATTGTTTTACATAGATTTCCATCTGCGAAGCGCATCCGGCGCCAGTATCAAATTCTCTTAACTCTCCCCCCTCATCGAACATATAAATTCCAATTTGTTGTCCTTTATCATCTAGTCTTTCAGCAAGACATGCACCATTAATAAAACTAATAATATTTGCATTGTCCCATTGTTCACAGAATTCCTTAACTTTTTCCAGGGAAAGCTCCCTTTTTTCTTTTGTCCAAGCCCCCTGTTCTGGTCCTTTTCCCATATTTATTTATTTACCTTAATTATTATATGATCCTGGAAAAAAGGCATTTTTTTTGCCCAAGACGGAAAAAAACTAATTTCAACCTTTTCAACGCTGTCAAAATTCTCCAGATACGATTTTAAATCATCCTGACTCATCCTGATTAATTTTTCTCGGTCTAAAATCTGACTATTTTCGCTGATAACCGTCATGCCTTTAACATTACTTTTAATTTGCACCAGCTTATTGGCTAAGTCGGTTTTTTCAATTTCATAAATCAGCTGATCCGAAGAATCTGACACTAATTGATAATCAGCTGTAACCTGACCCTCCAGTGTCTTTTTGGCAAAAGTCTTAACCTGATTTTCATCAAAAATCACACCAATTACTTTAATATTTAATTTTAATTTTAATTTATCTGCCTGATCTCCCGCTTTTTGGCTAAATTCCTTGGCGACAACTTCTTTGCTTAATATTTTAGCCATGTTATCATCTGCATCCTTGACCGCCTGTTGCGCCAGCTCATCCGCATACGAAACTACTGCTTTGTCTAAATCTTCCTGAGAAACGACCTTCAACATTTGCCCCGAAGCCAGAAAATCAGACACGGCTTCAGCAGAAATAAATTGCTGCATATTTTGGCTTAATCCCGGAACAGTAAATTTTGTACCCGCAGTTGCCGTGGTTTTTGTAAGGTCATCAGGGTAAACATCAGTTACGATACTGCCATTAGCCGGAATTTCCACCTGATTTTTTAACCTAAATATATTACCTTCCGGTGATAATAACCTGGTTTTAACGATTAGAATCTGATCACTACTTAATTTATTAAGCAATTTTACTTTACCGATAAACTCGCTGGAAACCTGCTGACTGCCGGTGGCATCAAATTCCTTTTCGCCTCCAAGCGTCTGGTTTATGATCTGGCCGGCAAAAATACCTTCGTCTGGCTTTTGGGCGTTGGAATCCTCAACAATTATAAAATTAAAATCCGTGCTGACTTCCTTGGCATTGGGCGTAATGGTAATGTAAGAGTAACTTAAAGTAAAATAAAAAACCACCCCGATTAAAATTACAGTTAAGACTATAAAACTAAACGCAATTTTACGGTAAATACTTAAAGGCGGATTAATGTGATGTCGCTGAGGCATATTTTTTAATTTAAGACTTAAGATTTAGGATTCACGATTACATAGATCTTAAATCGTATATCGTAAATCCTAATATTATTATACCACTTTTTGACAAAAATGCCAAAATCTTACATCAATTTAACAAACCTAACCTCGGTCAGACTATTTAATTCCTTTTGCAGGTCCTGATTAGCAAAATCAGCGTAAAAATTAGTCTCAATTTTACGGAATTTCTGGTCATCAATCGGGACAGCCAAATAAACTTTATTTTGTCCGGTTGAGGAAGTCAATATTTTATTAAGTTTAACAATACTATCGGCAGTTATTACTTTTTTAAAGAATATAAATAAATTTTTAGCTTCAGTTTGGACTTTCAGGTTAAGTTTTTTCAAACGGTTTTTCAAATCATTAATAATATCAGCGGTAATTGTCTTAACTTCATTGCAAATCACTTTGTAATCCCCGTCTTTATTGGAAATGGTGCCGCTGATAATCACAATATTATCTTCCACCCATTCTTCCTTGGTGGAATTAAAGACACTGGGAAAAACAATGGTTTCGACACTATCATAAGTATCTTCAATTTTGACAAAAAGCATCATTTCACCCTTTTGAGTAATAATTTTTTTTATGCTGTTAATTACACCGGCAATGCGAATATTGCCTGACCCCATGCCCAGGCCTTTTTTAATGTGGCTGGAGGTTAAAATATAGCCTTCCAATTCCGCCTGAAATTCGGAAAACGGATGCTCCGAAATATACAGTCCCAGCAGCTCTTTTTCCCAGGCCAATTTTTCACGTTTGGGCGTTTGCGGATATTTTTCCAGCTGCAATGTATGCATTATTTTATTATCTGTAAAAGCAAACAAGCTGTTTTGGTTAGTCATTGCTTCTTCATTGACGGCCTTCACAAAATGCAACAATTTTTCCATATTCATCAGCATTTCATAACGGTCGCCAAATTGATCCAAAGCGCCGCATTTGATTAAGCTTTCTAAGGATTTCTTGTTTAAATCTTTATCCTTGCTTCTGGATAAAAAATCAACCAAAGATTGAAAAGCGCCACGTTCCTTTCTTTCCCGAATAACTGTCTTGGTCAAATTCATACCAACGTTTTTAACGGCTGACAAACCGAACCTGATTCTCGGTCTTTTTTCCTTTAAACTTTCAGCCACCACGGTAAAACGGGTAAAACTTTCATTAATATCGGGCGGCAAAACTTCAATACCCATATTGCGGCATTCATTGACTTCCAGAGCAATGCGGTCAATATCGTTTAAATCTGAAGTTAATAGCGAAGCCATGAATTCCACCGGATAATTAGCTTTTAAATAAGCGGTCTGGTAGGCAATCCAGGCATAACAAGCCGCATGTGATTTATTAAAGCCATATTCGGCAAATTTTTCCATGCCGCTGAAAGTCTTCTGGGCAATATCTTTCGGAATATTATTCTTCAGACAACCTTCAATGAAATCCTTTTTCATTTTTTCCATCAAATCAGCATTTTTTTTGCCCATGGCCTTGCGCAATGTATCGGCTTGCCCGCCGGTAAAGCCGGCCATATCTTTTGATAATTGCATGACCTGCTCCTGATAGACGATTACCCCATATGTCTTATTTAAAGACTTTTCCATAATCGGATGATCATAGGTGATTTTCTTTTCCCCATGTTTTCGGGTAATAAATTCGTCAACCATGCCGGAATTCAAAGGACCTGGACGATAAAGCGCTACCATAGCGATGATATCTTCAATATTATTGGGATTTAACTTTTTTAAATAGCGTTTCATGCCTGACGATTCCAGCTGAAAGACGCCGGTAGTTTCACCGTCCTGCAGAACTTTAAATGTTTTTTTGTCATCCAAGGGCAATTTTTCAATGTCAATTTTCAGACTATGAATCTTTTCAATCGTTTCTAAAGTATTTTCAATAATCGTTAAATTACGCAAGCCCAAAAAGTCCATTTTCAAAAGACCCAAATCTTCAATGGGATGCAAAGAATATTGAGAAACAATTGAGGCATCATCGCTGGAAGCATATTGCAGCGGTAAATATTCCGTCAGCGGCTTCGGGGTGATAACCACGCCACAGGCATGGGTCGAAGCATGGCGACAGCAACCTTCCAGTTTTTTGGCATTATCTATCAGCTCTTTGCAGTCAGGGCTATTTTTATACTCAGATTTTAATTCAGGTACTTTATCCAGGGATTCCTTTAAGGTCGTGGCCATAGGAATCATTTTGGCAATTTTATCACAGTAACTATAAGGTAAACCCAGGGCTCTGCCGACATCCCTGATGGCTGCACGAGCCGCCATTGTACCGAAAGTAACTATTTGAGCAACATGATCACTGCCATATTTGTCAGCAACATATTTAATCACCTCATCGCGTCTGGTATCGGCAAAATCAGTATCAATATCGGGCATGGAAATACGATCAGGATTTAAAAATCTTTCAAACAGCAAATCATACGCCAAAGGATCAATATTGGTAATTTTAGTCAAATACGCCATTAAACTGCCTGCCGCAGAACCTCTACCGGGACCAACCACGATGCCGTTACTTTTTGCCCAATTGATAAAATCAGCAACAATTAAAAAATAGGAAACAAATCCCGTCCTGGCCACTACTGACATTTCAAATTCCAGGCGGTCGAGAACATCCTGTTTCCTAAATTCTTTATCCTGATTTTTAATTAAAACTTTATGCTCATCAATCTGCCACTGATTTTTTTCATCTAAAGTGCCTCCGTAACGAAAAAGCAGACCGTCCAGGCATAATTTCTTTAAATATTCCACATCAGTATACCCCGCCGGAACTTCATAATCCGGCAATATATTTTTACCAAAAGGTATTTCCACTTCACACATTTGGGCGACTTTAACGGTATTGCTGACCGCTTCCGGCCAAGCCTTAAATTCCTTATACATTTGAGCTGTAGTCTTCATGGAAAGATCAAAGCCCATAAGCGTCATGCGATTAGTTTCCGTTATTTTACGATTAGTCTG
This sequence comes from Candidatus Parcubacteria bacterium, assembly GCA_026395755.1. Classification (GTDB taxonomy): domain Bacteria; phylum Patescibacteriota; class Patescibacteriia; order CAIXNZ01; family CAIXNZ01; genus JAPLYC01. Next base: position 9,011 of record JAPLYC010000039.1, read on the forward strand.
AATGCAGATCAAAATATCATGAGCTTTATCATCTTCAGTATTGACATAATGAGTATCATTGGTTGCCACAATATCCACACCGTTGGCTCTGGCCAATTCAACTAATTTCTCATTGATAATTTGTTGATCCTGACTATTGGCATGAGACTGCAATTCCAGAAAAAAATTTTCCTTACCGAAAATCTTTAAATACTTTTGCAGGACGGCTTCTGATTTTTCCCTATCCTTATATGTTAAAATTACGTTTGGTATCTCCCCTTCCAGGCAAGCTGATAAACCGATTAAGCCCTCGGAATATTTTTCCAAAATATCCAAGTCTATTCTGGGTTTATAATAAAAACCTTCCAGGTGAGCAATGGTCACTAATTTTAACAAGTTTTGGTAACCGACATTATTTTTTGCCAATAAAATTAAGTGGTACCTTTCCTCATCAATTCTGGAACGTTTATTTTGACGGCCGTAAGGCGCCACATAAGTTTCCACGCCTAAAATCGGCTTTATCCCGGCCTTTTTAGCCTTTTGATAAAACTCAATAATGCCATACATGCTGCCATGGTCAGTCAAAGCCATTGCTTCTATTCCGTCTGCCTTGGCTTTGGCAACTAAATCATCAATCTTAGCCAAACCGTCAAGCAGGCTGTAATGGCTATGGACGTGTAATGGGACAAACTTCATAACAAAGGAATTAAATAATTCCCAATTAAACAAATAGGGTTCTTTATATCTGAATTATAATCTAAAATTAAACCTTTCACAACACCATAAGTTACAATTATACTCAATCTGACTATTATGCCGAAATTAGCCATAATTACCTTCTAAAAAGAAAAGCCCCCTCCAAAGGGGCTTTATCAAGTTTTTGACTTAGTTTTTAAGGGCTTCCAGCTCCTTAATGAATTCCCTGTAAAGAACCGGATCCCTGAAATTAATAGTGAGATGATTTCGCCACATTTTCTCTGCCATCGGAGGACCGAGATAGCATAATTGAGCAATTAGTTTTGCTCGGTCAATGTCATTTAGTAAATAAACGGCATTAACCATGGCCATCATATCACTATGCTTTTTTAAAAACAAAGGCGACAGTACCGCTATCAAAACAATTTTTTCTTCTTCAGTGGCATAAACAGGCAAAATATTGTAGGCCATGAGAATAGCACGTTCCATATGATTCTCATGCCCGGCAACCTCAGACAAAATCTGATTAGCCATATTCTGAAGATTATCTTTTTTTATGCCATAGACCTCAAATCTTTTTAAAACCTGCTCGAGTTTACGATTAAACATGATCACATTTATGACGATTGCGCGGAAAAGAATCTCCAGAATCACAATCACGCCTACGATAATAACTGCCCTTAAAAGCATCTTCCCCCTCCTTTTGAAAATTGTGTACCCACATTAACAAATTTTCATTATTAAGTCAAAAAAAGCCCCGAGTAATTCTCGGGGCCAAGAGCTGCTTATTTCTGCGATTGAACGGCGAATTCTTTTTTTAAATCCGCACTTAATTGCGGATCCTTAAAAGTAGAGTCGATATAAGAATTCCACAACCTTACAATATAGGTATTGGACATAACCAGAATTCGGGCAATAAGCTTTGCCCTGTCAATTTGTTGCTGCTTGCAAATTGCCTTCAGCAAAACTGCTGCAATATTTTTTTCAAACAGCAACAAAGCGTTTAGAAGCAAGGCAGCCATAGCCAGAAATGCTTTCTCGTCTGGGTTTTTACTAACAAAATTAATGATTTCCTCCACGGTAACATCTGCTTGATTTGCCAGTCCTTGATTTTTTTCCCAGATAGAAATAGCTAAGTTACGTATTTGAAGTAAATTCATGCCATACGACTCCGCTTCGGCAAATAGCCGTTTGACATGCATAATCGCTTGCTGCTCCTGCATTTTTATATTTATTCTTATGTAGAGAACGAGCACCAAAAACCCCAAGAAGATACCACCAACAATAAGTATCATAGTATTCATCTGTGTCTCCTTCCTTTTCAAAAAAACTTTGATTGGCTTAGTTAATCTAACAAATTATCTTTTGAATGTCAAACTCCAACTCCGTCGCCTGGCTGCATTTATTTTCTTCCATTTTACAACTTTAATTACTCCTACTCATAATTTCATAATTAGTTGAGCCAACAAATTTCCCAACAAAGTTCCCAGCACAATCGGCGGCAACCCAGGCATGGGGCGTCTTTCTTTTTGGGTGACAAAAATAATATACAATAATATAAAACCAAATATAGTTCCTAAACCGGTAATTAGACTGGTTAGTAAATTTATCTGCAGGCAGGAAACCACAAACATCGCCGGAATGGCCAGATCGCCCGTGCCTAAAAACATAAACTCCGTTTCCGGGCTGACTGTTTGTATTTTACGAAATAAACCATGATAATTTTGCGGGATTATGATGGTAAAATAGGCTTTTGATTCAGCCAGACGCTGAAACATCTGTACCATGTGAGAGGTTTTGTAAACAGCCCAGAAATCATATACTGCTAAAAATATAAGGATTAGAATACCGGCGCTGGGCATGATATTACCGCCGAAAATTACGGCAATGGCAGACAAAGAAAACATAATCAAAATATCGTGGATCAGCACATTTTTATATAGATACCAATAGATAAAGAGAACTACCAGGAATATTATATTATACGGATAAACAAAGTATGCCTGGCTAAACAGCCACAACCCTTCAATAATTGCCAAACAGAATAATACCTTAACCAGCCAGGGCTTTTTTACATACTTCAAGATCAAAAATAAGCATAAAGACGCAATCAGGAAAGTAATTAGAAATTCCCAGGCCGCCCAGCCATTACTTGCCGTTCTTATTGAAGCTGCCGGCACCATTTGCCCTAAATTCAAAGCCACGCCAATTGCCAAAAAAATGGTAAAGGCAAAACAAAAAAGTTCCGCTACAAAGCTAAAACATACAAAATGTCGCCAAGATAATTTCATATCTCTATTATAACAAAAAAGAAAATAATGATATAATAGCAATATGAATTTAGTAATCCAAGAAAAAGCACCTGCTTCATATCTGCCTTATCTTATTTTTATAATAAGCCTGCTGATTACAGCCTCTATAGCGGCTTTTGTTTGGGCTGAAAATTATAGTAACCTTATTGATATTGATACAGATGCTGACGGGCTTACAGACTATGAGGAAACAAATATTTATTTTACTGACTGGAACAATCCCGATACTGATAACGATGGTTACAATGATGGTTTGGAAGTAAAAAACGGCTATTCGCCTAAACAGCCAAAATTAAAAATGGACAAAGTTGACTCTGACAATGACGGACTCAATGATGAATGGGAAATAAGGTTAGGCTCAAATTTGACCGTCAAGGATACTGATAATGACGGCTATTTAGATGGGGTTGAAGTAATGAATAATTTCTCTCCAACTAGTTCCAAGGCTGATAAAATTAAAAAAAGAATAGAAGTAAGCACCAAAAATTTAAGATTAAGTTTTTACTTTGGCGATATTTTACTGGATAATTATCCTGTTTCCACCGGTAAACCTCTTACGCCTACGCCACTGGGAAATTTTTCTATAATCGCTAAATATCCTATTAAAAATTACAATATTTACCCCAATACCAAATGGAATCTGCATTTTGCCACAGTAAACGGGCTTCGATATTATATTCACGGCGCTTACTGGCATAATAATTTCGGCATCGCTACTGTTTCCGGCGGCTGTGTCAATCTGCGTTATGAAGACGTTGAAAATCTATACAATTTTACGCCGATAGGTACTCAAGTAATTGTTCAATAAAAAAAGAAGCCCATATCTGAGGGTTCTTTTTTAGTACTATAAATAAACCATTTTTAGCCAAAAGCCAAATTTTGAGCCGCGATAAAATTTAATCCGATTTTATTATCCTTGTCTTCACCGGCTGTATGGATGATATTTTCCTGACATACTTGTTCTAACAGTTTAGCCAGGCTTAATTCGGGATTAAACATGTTCACATTCCAGCTAAAAATCTTTTCCTTATAAGCCAGGTAAACAAATTTTGGCGTTCTTAAAATAAAATTATAACCAAAATATTTTTGCTGTAAATTTTTAAGTACCAAATCCCCCACGCAGCTTTCCTCATTATACTCACCCAATAAAAACTTATCATTATTTTTATTGGCTGGAATTAGATTTATATAGCCCGTTCCTAAAGCAATCTCATTTTTAACTTGTTTAATAATATCCTGAAAATATTTAACTTCCAGAGAATCATTTTTATCAAAATAGGACAAGCCGTATTTTATAGATGTCTTAATCACATCAGTCACAACCTTGTACTTAAACGGCTGCCAAAATCGCAAAGCCAGGCTAATTTCATCCCGAAATTTGAAAAAATGCTTATTATTATTAAACCATTTTATATCTCCGAATTTACGATTATGTTCATCAATTATCTGGTTCCAATTAGTTCGGTCAATATCAATAAATTCCTCTTCCTCAAATAATCCCGGCGGTTGAGTTTTTGGCACCAAAAAATAGCCGGTAATATTGGCGCATAAAACCGCGTAAAATATTGAATCAAATTTATCTGAATATTTAATAATCATAAGAATAGAACTCGGCTGGAATTACTGACCACAAATACCCATAATGTTCGCAGTTCAAATTCCAGCCGGTTTTAATTATTTGGTTTCCCCCTATTGTATAAAATAGGGCTATATTTACTTATTTAATTGTTGAATATAAAATCAAAAACCCTGACGATTAATTTACGATAAATTGCTTTTTGTTGTCTGGACATATATTTTTAATTTATTAGTTAATTAGTTTCAGCCAGAGGCTGATCCGCCTTTGGCGGAAAAAGCTATAAGTTGTATGTAAAAATTTATTTTAAAGTATTGTTATTAATGCGAATTCAATATATACTAATAAAAAGAGAGGCTTATTGCAAAATAAGTTTAGTCACTGGCGCCAACCAGCTGACTCTAAATTCTCTAAGTGCGAAGCTCATCTCGGAAACGGGGTGAGTTTTGTTTTTGGGCTTGCCAACCGTAGCTCTGCAAGAGCGAAGGTTGGAGGGGAAAAACGTAACTCACCCTTACTTCCGAAAATGTATCTTAATTATTAAGAACAAGATTACGCATAACTGTATTTTCTAATTACTGCCCTGACAATCCCCTGGATCACCACATTTTTAGCAAAAATCGGTTTCATGCTGGAATTAGCCGGCTGTAAACGAATCCGATTGGCCTCTTTATAAAATTTCTTTAAAGTGGCATAAGAATTGTCTAATAAGGCTACAACTACCTGACCGTTATTAGGATGTTCATTCTTTTCCACTACCACATAATCCCCGTCAAAGATACCCTCATCAATCATAGACTGACCTTTTACTTTAAGGACATATGACTGGGATTCATCTTTTACCAGATCAGCCGGCACTGCGATTTTTTCTTTCTGTTCCACTGCTTCAATCGGCTCGCCGGCGGTAATTAACCCGGCTAAGGCTAAAAATATGGCTGAAGCCTTTTCATTTTCAATGATTTCAATTGACCGTGCCTCATTAGGATCTGTTTTCAAATATCCTTTTTCTTCCAATGTCTGAATATGTTCACAAACAGTGGCAGTTGAGGATAGTCCGAAGTGATCTCCGATTTCACGATAGCTCGGGGAATATCCATATTCGGAAACAAAGGCGTTAATGTAATCGATGATTTCTTTTTGTCTTTTGGTAAGGCTCATATTGGTTGATTTAAGATTTAAAGATTAAATTATTGATTTTAGGTTTTAGATTTTAGGTTTTGGATTGTTTCATTATTTAACCGAATTAATCCAAGCATTTAACATTTTCCCCGTTTCATTTGCTAATTCTATTGTTTTATCATAATCTTCTTTTTGTAGATAATTTAAATCAAAGCTTAACAACAATTGATATTTTAATTCCTCCAAAGAACCCATTGAGTATGAATAAAACACGAATTTATCTTTTCCCCTACGCCTGAATCCTTCAGAAATATTTGATGGAACTGACACCGCAGATCTCCTCATTTGAGAAATCAATCCGAATTGTTCATTCTTAGGAAAGTCCATCGTCGTTTTATATACCATTAAAGTTAATTCGTGCGCCTTCTGCCAAACTCTTAAATTTTGGATTGAATTTAAATCAGTCATATTTTACTAAGATCTAAAATCTAGAATCTAAAATCCAATCACCAACCGAATATATACCGAACGATTTAATACCTTTATAATACCCGAACAAAAACCGAGTGTCAAGGGTCAGTTATCCACAACTAAAAAACCGGCCAGTAATGACCGATTTTTATTCCTTATTTCTTCTTTTTAGCTACTTTCTTTTTAGGAGCGCATTTCATTTTTGCGCCACAGCATCCACATGTCATAGTTTTATAAATTAGTGTTTTAGAATTTTAGTGTTTTAGAGTTTTAGTTTTAGCACTAAAATACTATAATCTATAACTCTAAAACTCTATACTTATTGTATCAAAAATCTTGACATTCCGCCATTCTTCAGATAACCTATCATTATCAAAAGAAGTATTTTTCATATCCAGAAAAAGGAGGGATCATGAAACGCCATAAAACGCTTCCACAAAAACGTAAAGACGGCAGGATAAGATGTGAAAGTTGTGGCCGATTATTTTTACCATCACGCGGCAATACCACTTGCCTACTCTGCCAAAACGGCTTGATGGTTAATCCGCCTCTGCAACATCAGCAACCTAAGCCAGCAGAAGCAGCAGAAACATCAGAAACAACTGGCGGCAAACGCCGGAAGAAAAAATTCTGGATACCCTGTAATAAGTGCGACAAATTTTTCTGGTCAACCAGCAAAGTTTACAACCGCATCTGCCCGAATTGTACCAGCGCAAATGCCAATATATCAATTCTGGCAACTCCCAATTCTCAGGGGAAATTATCAGATTTCAATAACTAGGCTCCTCTCGATATCCGCGGGGAGCTTTTTTTATCTAAGCTTTTGCAGCCCGCCCTCATTAAAAATTAAAACCTCCATTGGTTCCTCCTCCGCCTTAATAAACTTGCCATCCTGATCCTTAAAAATTAACCTGATGGTATTTGAAGTATAATTTTGATAATTATAATTCCACAACTCAACAATATGATCGCTGGTTTCCCTGCGGTCAAAACCGGTTACCCAATTTTTCTGGTCAAAAGTCTTGGCAATATAACCGCCGGTCGGATAAATACCCCAGTATAAAATTTTTTGCTGGTAATTTTTTGAAGTTAAGCGTACATAGGCATTTAAATGTTCCGCGCTGATTTGATTGCCTGGATAATACAGTTTAATCGCCAATTCAATGCCATTACGCAATACCTGCGTCCCCTCCAAATTATCGGGCAAACTTACAAAAAGTAGTTTTTGATCAGCCTTATTTAAATCAACCACTTGTGCTAAATCCTGACGGATAATTTTATCTGATAAACTGGCGGCAGTCTGCCAATTATAATTTTTATTGATTAAATTAGCCGCAAAGTAAATAAATAAAATCACCAGGACTATTTTCTGCACCAATTTATACTTTTGCAACTGCCAAACCAGCAGACTTAATAAAATACAAAAAATGACTGAGCCCAAATAAACATAGCGTTCGCCTTCATCGTTTAAGTCATTATAATTCAAAAGCAACACCGGCAAAATTATAATTAAGAAAGAATCAAACAACAAGGCAATCTTAAATCCATACTTTTTCAACACCAGCCAGATTAAACCCAAAGTCAGAATTAACAGGGCGCAAAAAATCAGAGGATTGGAGCTAAAAAAATCAGTCAGATAAACCCGCGCCTGGCCATAAAAACCCAAATCAACTATTAAAGAAACAAGCATTTTAAATAATTTGGCGACATTCAATTGAAACTTTTCCTGAGCATAATATCCAAAGGCTAAACCAATGGCATTATACCTTACAAAAAAATAACCGATCAGCAAAACCCAATAACCAAATGGCTTCAAAATTATATCCTGCCAACGAAATTTATTTTTTATTATTGCTTCATAAAGTTCCCAAACAACAATTAGTAACGGCAATGTAATAACAAATTCCTTAGTCAATAAGCCGACAATAAAACTGACAACTGAAATAAGCAGCCAATAAAACTTTTTATCCACCGAAGCTTTAGCGAAGGAGGACTCCTTTTGACGGAAGGAGATATACGCATAAAATGCCAGCAAGTAAAAAAAGGCTGCCATGGGATCAGCCACTGCCGCGATCCAAATCACGGCTTCGGAATGATTGGGCAAAAGGCTGAAAAATAAAGCTGCTAAAACCCCAATTTTTTGTTTATGCTCTGATTTTTCAAATAAAAGCAAAACTAACAAATAGACTAAAAAGCACACGCCGATATGAAAAATTAAATTAGTCAGATGGTATGGTAAGGGATTCAATCCGCCAAGTTGATAATTGAGCCAGAAGACAACATTAACCATTGGGCGATAACTGCCTCCATTTCCCTGCTCGCCATAGTAATTGGCGCTAAAATAGTCTCCCAGGCTATGCTGGCTGGTTTTAGTATTATAAAGCCAATCAAAGTCGTCAGACACGAAAAAATCGTTCAAATTAACAAAATAAAGGCCTAAATTTAAAACAATAAGGCCCAAGAGTACCCAAAGATGGATTTTGTTGAATTTCATATTACTAAGTACTAATTCTCTGTTTTTAATTTATCCAAAAACTTCATTACATCCAATCCGGGATAAACACTGATCCGGGTCAACGCCATTAAATCATCTGGATTTTGCCAGGCATCCTGATCAAAGGTTAAAGAAGCCTTATATCCCACTTCCTTGGCAAGCGCTTTAATAGAATCATTGTAGAGTCCAAATGGATAACATAAAATTTCAATCTGCTTATTCAATAATTTACCCAGGAATTCCTTACTATCTACCAGTTCCCTTCGCTGCTCTTCCTCGGAAATTTTTGTTAATTTAGGATGCCAGACAGTATGTGATCCAAATTCAACCAATCCTGATTTATCTAATTCCAAAATTTGCTCCGGCGTCAGCCAACTCTTGCCCTTAACGCCGGTCATAATATACAGGGAAGATTTAATTTTATACTTTTGCAATATCGGCCAGGCATTGGTATAAAAATCCTCATTGCCGTCATCAAAAGTGATAGCCATTATATTTTCCTGGGGCAATTGCTTTTTTCCCAAATAATCAGCAACTTCGCTCATAAAAACTGGACGGTAATCATTATCCAACAAGTCATTTATTATCTGCTCAAATTTAGCAGGCACAACATAAAAACTCCTGGTCACTTTATCTGCCTTAGCCGGAGCAGTATCAATATGATGGAAATTCAAAATCGGGATAAACGCTTTGCCGGAAATTGGTTGCAGTTCCACGCTCGTTTCGACATTTTCCGGAGCAATAGACGAAGAGAACCAATTATCATCTGCGGGTTTAGATTTAAGATTAATAAACAAATTGTCAACTAAAATAATTACCGCCACAACTAAAATTGCGATCAAAATATCAAGTAAAAATTGGCGTTTTATATCCATATGATTTAATTTGATTTTATCATTAAGCTAATATTTACGCAATTATAAAAACCCGCCACTGCTAACGGGTTTTTCAGGCTGCGATTATTTATTTTATTGGTAAAACAACTTTAAATATAGTACCTTGCTCCAGCACGCTTTTGACACTAATCTCGCCGCCATGGGCATGGACTATCCATTCGCAGATTGCCAAGCCCAAACCAGAACCCTTTGGGCTATCCTGATTATCAATCCTATAAAAGCGGGAGAAAATATTAGGCTGGTCTTTAGAGGCAATGCCAATGCCCTCATCTTCCACCAGGACATAAGCGTTATTAAAAAATTCCGACAGAGTAATTTTTATTTTCTTTCCTGCCTGTGTAAATTTTAAGGCGTTGCTGATTAAATTAAATAACAAACTTTTTATTTTCTCCTCATCCGCGGAAATTATTATCTCATTTAAAATCTCCAGTTCAAAATCAATATTTTTGTCCTCGGCTAAAATGTAAGAATCATCATAAACCGCCTTGACAACCTGACTAAGGTTGAACTTTTCCTTATTAACCGGGATTTTGCCAGCATCAGCTTTAGTTAAAAAAATTAGATCCTTAATAATATCAGACAAACGGTCAACTGATCTCTCCATTCTGGCAAACCCTTTTTCCATTTCTTCCTGGGTAATTTTTTTTTGGTTTATCAGGCTAAAATTGCCTTTTAAAATAGCCAGTGGCGTCTGTAATTCATGAGAAATATCGGCTGTAAAACGAATCTGGTTTTCGTGCTGTACTTGTAGCTCTTCTGTCCTTTCCTGGACTTTGGACTCCAATGACTTGGTATATTTTTTAAGTTCATTGTAAAGATTGATGTTCTTAAAAGCCAAGCTGATAATGTCGACCAGGGAATCAAAAAGTTGCAAATCCTGCGGATAATAATCTTCGTCTGAAAGTTTACCCCCAAAAAAGAAAAAGGCTGTTAACCTATCATTGCTATAAACCGGCAATATTAAATTAACGCCAAATTTTTCAAATAATTCCTGACGGCGCATCAATTCTTCATCATTTAAAATGTTTTCTAAAATCTTGTCATTGCCTCTGACCAATGCCGGATTTTTAAATTTATTAAAATACTCATATAGCTCGGACGGACATTCAACAGTTTTAAAAAAATCAGACAATTTGCTGCTAAAATTATGATTTTTGACTATAATCGGCTTCTTATCATTGGAAAGAATCACCAGCAAGACCTTATTTATATTTAATTTTTCTTCAATGACGCGCACAAAATTAATAAAGAAATCATCAAAATCAATTTGATTACTGCATTCCTTATTTATCTCTTTTAAAACCAGAGCCGCATCATAAGGATAACGATAAAAAAATTTATCAGTCTTTTTCTGGAAATATAATTTAAAATGCGGATAAATTATAATTAATACAGCGACCGAAATAATTGAGCTTAATGTTTTGCCTAAACTTATTAAAGAAAAGGTTTTTTCAAAAACATAAATAAAAGATATATAAACGATAAAGAACATGCTAAAAATTAAAGTATAGACAATGCTTCTTTGCAAAATAATCCTAATATCTAATAATTTGTGTCTTAAAATTGTATAAGCAGTAAGGCCGATTAAAAAAATTGAAAACTGCGGACCCAGATTATAATATTTATAAATTCCTAAAATTGGTAATATAAAAACAAAGATTGTGGCCCCAACAATAGTCAGAAAAAAACCAAGTTGCATGTATCTAATTTGCATTTTTTTGTTTAAAGTCTGCCGGTTATATTCACGATAGAGCTTAAAAACTCCATAAAATAAAATCCCAAAAACAATTACCGGAGCTAACCAGTACAGAAATCCGGGTTTTATCTCAGCTGGCGCATTAGCGTAAAAATATGTTTCTTCGACATTATATTTTGTAAAAGCGAAAAAAATATTAAAAATCAAGGGGCTGAAAAATACAAGGAGTTTAATTTTATTAATCGGCTTGTTGTTTAAAAATCTTTCGATAAAACTCAAATAGAAACCGACGAATGAAGACGTGGCAATTACAGCTATTCCACTCCAAAACACTAATACCCAGCTCGTTTTGGAAATGTCAGCCAAAACATTAGCTCCTAACCAAACACCAATAAATAAAAAATTAAAACTAAGAAGTTTTCCCAAAATCTCACTACTTTTTTTGAAGGAGATAAATATTGAGATACCGATACAAATGATTGATATTATACTGCCCGAAATAGTGAATATATACATATTTTTAAATTCATTTATATTTTAGCTGATAACCACTTTGGAATCAAGGGTGGCTCGCTTCAGATAAAAAAGCTAACATCGGGGAAATGTTAGCTTTTTTTCAATCTAACTGCCGCTTTTTTTGCCGAAGATGGGATTTTCCATCTTAAAAGCAGCCAGCTCGCTGTCATCGGAACCCTCATCCTGGTTCCAACACACACTAAATTGTTGCCTCTCATAAATAGTATAGCGGAAATCTTTCTGCTTCTGGGCTTTGCCGTATTTCAATGTATGATCAATCCAGCTGGCTCCGCCGAAAATTCTCCAAGAGAAGTCAACAATCATTATCCGTCCATCTGAAGTGCCGAAATCCCAGGTTTCCAGGATAAGCTTTTTAAGGAAACCCTTGTCCTGTTTCTCCAGCCGAACTACAATGCCGATATTGCACCAAATCTTTTTCTGCTCAAAAAGATTTGGGCAATTATGCTGGAAAAACTTGTGATTAAGCCAGGGCGCCAAATCCAGATTGTTGGTATTGTATGTGAAGCCGATAATTTCATCGTCCTCATACATAACAAAGACCAAAACATCGGGATGGGCAATTCTCACCAGGAATTCCTCCTGGTTTAAATTCTGACGCCAAGGAGACACCAAGTCAGTAAAGGTTTTCGCCTTTTCCAAAATAGCCCATAATTCCTCCTGGAATTTCGGGTCCGTAATCTGGCTGACAACCTCAATCCTCACGTTGTTGTCCCTCATTATAACCTTCCCCTTGTTTGTTTCGGTTACAATTTTACTGTCCATTTAGTACCTCCTTTAAGCTACGCTGTTAAAAGTTGTCAATGGATATTTTCAACCGGAAAATTTTTTCCACGGTCAATAACGTTTATTTCCATTTCCTTTATATTATAAATATTCTTTACAAAATCAATTACAATCGCAGTATCAAATGATTTGCAGGAATAAACATCCAGACTGATAAATTCCTTATTTGAATAAGTATGGATGCTAATATGCGACTCTACGACCATAATAATCCCCGAAATACCGGCAATTTCCGCTTCTTTAAACTGGGCAATGTGCGGAAAGCCTATTTTTTTCATGCCAATTTTTGCCGGCAATTCATTCAAAGTCTCAAATAATAGATTAATATCGCCTAATTTTAGATGATCAGCTCCATAACCATCCAAAGTTAAATGAAGGCCGTAATTTCTAATTACAGGCATATCCCCTGACATATACTTTTATTTAATAATTATGGGAGCCAAAATCGTATTGCTCTGCCAGTATTGGCACCCTGCCGGCGGATTAACAGAGCATATTTTGCCCTGAATATTACTGAAACCCGCTTTATTTAAACAAGCGACATGCCTTGGCGAAAAATCAATAATTTCATCTGAATAATAAGTTAAAATACCACCGCTCCTAAGCAAACGTTGAGCTTCTTTGAAAAAATCAAAATGGTTACAATGTATATCATCAACTTCTAAGGGATAAGTATCGAATAATATCCCGTCCAAGCTTTCGTCAGCTAATTTATTTATAGTATCCTCCCAAAAGCCTAAAATAATTTCAACGGAGGATTGTGCCTGGCTGGCAAATTCCAAGGCTTTATTATATACTTCTTGATTTGCCTCGATAATAATATGTTTATTTATCTTTTGCTTTTGGATATAAGACGCGGAAATACCCAGACCGAAACCAACCTCCAAAATTGTCCCCCCATTTGCCGTGGCTATTTCAGCCAATTTCCCCATATAATTATCTTCCCAGCTTTCCATAACCGGATGGCCGCAGATTTTCAAAGTATTATCCGTAAAATTAGCCTGAGCTGATTTCCAAATTCCACGCAGATTGTCAAAACCGATTTTTATTCTTTCCTCATAAGTTACAGCCCGAATATCAATAAAATTATTTATTTCCCCCATATTTTTATATTTTATAAATATTAATATTTATAGTCTTTGATTAAATGATAATATATTTAAAATTAAAAAAAGCTTAATCTATTATTAAGCCTTTTTTAATTAAAGATTAAAAATTAATTAACTGTTAATCCCCGGATATTTTGTAACCACTGCCGTGCACGGTCTTAAGCAGCTTTATTTTATAATCATCATCAATTTTCTTGCGCAAATAACGTATATGAACATCGACTGTATTGGTGAAAGGATCAACGTTCATATCCCAGACATGCTCCAGCATCATGCTGCGGGTTAAAACGATATTGGGATTTCTCATTAAATATTCCAGCAAATCAAACTCGCGATGCCTCAATTCTATTTTCTTATCCCCTCTTTTCACTTCATGAGTCTTTAAATCCATTTCCAAATCATCAACTTTTAGTATTGTCACGCTGCCATCTAAATTATTTCTGTTTAAAAGCGCCCTTATCCTGGCTATAAGCTCTTCTATGGCAAAGGGCTTGGTCAGATAATCATTTGCGCCTAAATCAAAAGCTTCCACCTTTTTCTTCACCTCACTCTCCACTGTCAAAATTATAATCGGCAATTTCGGTTTAGCTTCTTTAATTTTCTTAAAAACTTCCAAACCATACATATCAGGCAAACGTAAATCTAAAACAACCAAATCATAATCATTTGTTAGCGCCAAATAAGAGCCGTCTTTACCATTCGCAGCTACATCAGCCGTAAAATGTTCGGCTTGCAGACCCTTCCTTACAAAGCTGGCAATGTATTTTTCATCTTCAATGATTAATATCCTCATATATTTATACTTTCGTCTCTATCTTAACAACATTAATCTAAATTAGCAATAAACGCCGAAATTAATATTTCTAACTTAGTATTAGCATACATTCCGCGGGATTAAATTAGTATTAACTTAAAATTAAATTTTAATTAAATATATTTCCGTGTAAATTTATAATTAAAATTATTAATTGAAAATAAAATCCCCATTAACAACTTATCCCCAGTTTTAATAATCCTTAACAAATAGATTAAGTAAAATTAATCTTCAGTAAAATACAATGAGCTTATTATGTAAGTTAACACTTTAACATTGTCAGTTATTTCATCCTGTGTAAAGGAGGTAACAATGGCTCAGCCGATGATGGAAACATATTGCGCCTGGTGCGGCAAATTTCTTGGCTTGATTAAATGCGCAGCTGCTCAAACAGGCAACGCTTCTCATGGCATTTGTGAAGCCTGCTTTAAAAAAGCAGCAATGGAGATAGCAGAAATACAAATGCCGTTCAAGGAGCCCCGAAAAAAGCCTGAGCTTGAAAAATGAGGTTTGCCAGTTTCTCCACCCAAAAACTGGCTTTCAAATTATGTTAAATTTTCTTAAAAATAGCTTCATCTTAATTATCGGCAATCTGCTAGCGGGTTTTTTAGGCTATGTTTTTCATTTGATAGTTTCCAGACTATTATCCATTTCAGAATATGGAGAACTTCAGTCTTTAGTGTCATTAATAAGCGTTTTAGCCGTACCCAGCGCCGCTATCAGCTATTTTACAATCAAGCATTCAGCGGAATTTTACGGCCATCAGGATTATATGGGCAATTTTAGCTTTTATAACTGGCTTAGAAAAAAAGTTTACTACTTTATTGGCGTTATATCTATATTTTTTGTATTATTTTTACCCCTGCTAAAAAACTATCTGCATCTGAATTCTTCTGCCAACTTATTGATTATTTGGCTGGTAGTGGCCTTAAATTTAATGATCGCAATCAAATCGGGGATATTAAACGGCTGGCAGAATTTTAAGAGTTTAAGCCTTAATTCAATATTAGCAGCGGGTATCAAGCTAATTGTCGGCATTACACTTGTTTCATTTCTTATTAATGTTTCAGCCGCGCTGACAGGATTTTTAGCCGGCAGTCTTTTTAGCTTTATATTTTTAAAGCTAATTATCTACCGGAAATTAAAAACCAAACAGGCGGATAACATTTCTTCCGCCAAATTTGAAGGACAAAAAATCCAAACTGAAATACAAAAAATAATTATTCCGATACTATTTTTTTCTCTTTTTTTAGCTTTGCTGAATTCCATTGACATGCTGATGGTGAAAAATTTATTAGATTCTGAATTAGCCGGCTATTACGGCGCTTTCAATATTTTAGGCAAAATAATTTTCTGGGCCAGTTCCTCGATTATTGCCGTTATTTTGCCCATGGCCTGCGCCTCAAACAGTCAAAGTGCCGGGCTGGATAAAAAAATCCTGTTTTATGCCAAATGCCTTATTCTGCTGATTTGCCTTTCCGGTCTGGCTGCCTATTTGTTTTTCCCGGGAATCATCATTAACCTACTCTTTGGTCCAAAATACCTGATGCTAGCCGGCTCCCTCTGGCCGTTTGCCTTAATTGCCTTAGCGCTCTCCCTAATAACCTTGGAAGCTAATTTAGCCTATGCCCGATCAGATTTTAAAATTTCCTATATACTTTTATTAACAATTTTATTGGAAATTATGCTGGTCAGCTTATTTCATCAAACCATATTTTATACCGCCCTAATGGTTGCGGCTGCTTTTTTTGCCGGTTATATAGCCAGTCTTATATATAATAAGTTAGCGGCTAAAAAATTATGCCAACAACCGCTGATCACTATTTAATATGGAGAAACTGATATCATATTTAATTCCGGTTTACAATGAAGAGAAAAACATTCCTTTACTTTATGACAACCTAAAAAAAACTGTCAGCGGACTTGATTTTGACCATGAAATTATTTTTGTAAATGATGGCAGCCAAGACAATTCCAATCAAGAATTAACCAATATTTCCCGGCAAGATGAAAAAATAAAAATAATTGAATTTTCGCGTAATTTTGGCAAGGAAATCGCGCTTACTGCGGGCTTGCATCATTGCCATGGTGATGCCTGTATATTGCTTGATGCTGATCTCCAGCACCCGCCGGAATTAATACCGCAGTTTTTAGACAAATGGCAAAACGGCGCGGAAATTGTCATTGGCATAAGGGATAATAACAACCAGAAAACTTTTATTAAAAAAACCGGCTCTTATTTTTTCTATAAAATCATCAATAAAATTTCGGAAACTCAAATAATCCCCGATAGCACCGACTACCGCCTTTTAGACAGGGTTGTAATTTCAGAATTTTGCCGCTTTACAGAAAGAAACAGGATTTTTCGTGGGCTGATTGACTGGCTGGGATTTAAACGCGATTATATTTATTTTTCTCCTCCGGAAAGAATAAATAGCAAACCCAGCTATTCCTTGCTCAAGCTAATTAAACTGGCTCTTTCATCTTTTATCTCCCTCAGTTTAATGCCTCTGAAAATTGCCGGCTACCTAGGAATTCTGATCACACTTATCGCCGGCATGATAGGATCGTTTATTTTAGCGGAAAAATACATTCTAAATGATCCCTGGCAAATGAATTTTTCCGGTTCGGCGATTTTAGCGGTTATTACTTTATTTCTAGTCGGCATTATCCTGAGCTGTCTGGGTTTGATTGCTTTATATATTGCCCATATCCATTGCGAAGTAATTAACCGGCCAATTTATGTCATTAGGAGAAAAGAGAACTTTTAAACTTTATGACGCAAATAAAATTTAGTTTCATAATCCCTGTAAAAGAAATTAATAATTATATTAGAGAGTCAATCCCTAAAATTTTAGATATGAAGAGAGAAGATTTTGAAATAATAATTTATCCGGATAAAATTAATTCAGAATCCTGGCCTAAAACAATGCAGATTACGACTGGCCACATTGGGCCTGCGGAAAAAAGAAATAACGCAATCAAGGACGCCCGGGGTGAAATTTTAATTTTTATTGATGACGATGCTTATCCCAACCCCGACTATCTGGATAAACTGGAACAAGATTTTCAGGATAATAATATTATCGCCGTCGGCGGACCAGCGATTACGCCGCCAGATGACAATTTTTGGCAAAAAGTTTCAGGCGCCGTTTTTTTAAGCCCTTATTCCGGCGGCTTCCCCAGCCGCTATCAGCCGATCGGCTCAAAACGATTTATTGATGATTGGCCGAGCGTAAATCTTGCAATCAGAACAAAAACTTTCCGTGAGGTTAGTGGCTTTGATTGCTCTTATTGGCCGGGTGAAGATACAAAATTATGTTTGGATTTAATAAAAAAAAACAACGGTAAAATCCTATATGATCCGAATTTGATAGTCTGGCATCATCGACGCCAAGGACTGATTAAGCATTTAATTCAAGTTAGCAATTATGGCCTGCATCGCGGCTTTTTTGCCAAAAAATTCCCCGAAACATCCTTGCGTTTCAAATACTTCCTGCCAAGTTTGTTCTTGCTTTTTATGATAGGAGGCGCCATTTCAAGTTTCTTTTTTCCGTTAATTCTTAAATTGTATATTTTGGGATGGCTGGTATATTCATTAGCTTTAATCAAATCATTTATCGACATCAGAAAATGGGAAAAAAAATCATTAATTGCCTTAAACGCGCTTTATTATATCTTTTTAACGCATATAATTTACGGCCTGAAATTTATTCAAGGATTAGTTTTTATTAAGCAATTAAAAAGCAAACTCCGATGAAAATATCTATTTCCTATCCCCCATTAGAATCAAATAAAGGAACGCCGCTTTTAAGCCAGAACCGCCAGTTCCAGTGGTTTAACAGTCCAACCTATATTTATCCTGTCATCCCCGCTTATGCAGCTTCCCTGCTGGCTCAAAACGGCCACCAGGTCTTTTGGGATGACGGCATTGCCGAAGAATTAAGTTACGACCAATGGGAAAAAAGGTTGATTGAGCAAAGACCCGATCTTATTGCGATTGAGACAAAAACTCCGGTTATAAAGCTACATTGGCAGATAATTAATGATTTAAAAGCCAAAAGTTTGAAAATTGAAAATTGGAAATTGAAAATTGTCCTTATGGGCGATCATGTTACTGCTTTACCCGAAGAATCATTACTGAATTCGCAGGCGGACTTTGCTTTAAAGGGCGGTGATTATGATTTTATGCTGCTAAATTTGGTAAATTACCTGGAAGGCAAAGAAGAATTAAATGGCGGTATTTGGTTACGTTTAAACAATGAAATTAAAAACAGCGGCTTATACAGTCTGCGGGAAAATTCCTTGGACGATTTGCCGATGATTGACCGCCAGCTGACTAAGTGGCAGCTTTATGCGTATAAAAACGGAAATTTTAAATATACGCCCGGCTCCTATATGATGAGCGCCCGCGACTGCTGGTGGGGCCGCTGCACTTTTTGCTCCTGGACAACAATGTTCCCGGGCAGCAACTACCGCTCCCGTTCAGCTGTTAAGGCCTTAGACGAAGTTGGCTTATTAATTGATTTGGGCGTCAAAGAAATCATGGAAGATTCCGGCACCTTGCCCATCGGACAGTGGCTGGAAGATTTTTGCCAGGGCATGATTGAGCGTGGCTATAATAAAAAGGTAAAAATAGATTGCAACATGAGAATAAACGCCATTTCTGATTTAAAAACCTGGCAATTAATGAAAAAAGCCGGTTTTCGCCTGGTACTTTTCGGGTTGGAATCAGCCAACCAAAAAACCCTGAAAAGAATCAATAAGAATTTGAGAGTCGATGAGATTGAAATCAATCTAAAATTATGTAAGAAAGCCGGCTTGGAACCGCATATTACGGCCATGGTCGGCTATCCCTGGGAAAGCAAAGCCGACGCGCAAAAAACCATTGATTTGGCGAAAAATTTATTTAGAAAGGGCTATGTTGATACGTTGCAGGCAACCATTGTTATTCCCTATCCGGGCACGCCCCTTTATGATTATTGTTTAAAAAACAATCTTTTGAATTTTACTGATTATGATCGTTTTGATCAAAGGGAGCAGGTAATGAAGTCAGACTTAACTTCTGAAGAAGTAAAAAAAATGACTCAGGATTTATATAAATCATTTTTATCGCCAATATTTATCCTGAAAAAGA
>JAPLYC010000073.1 GCA_026395755.1 Candidatus Parcubacteria bacterium
CTTTTCTTTTCCTATATCGGAAAAAAGTTATAGAGCGACATCGACCCTGCTGTTGATTAATCATTTTTGTCTCCTTTCACCGTTTGATTCCATTTTAATGAACGATCAGGTTGTTACCTATAGTATAGCAAATTTTTGTCAAATTAAGATGTGGATAAAAGCAGCCTTGGCGCCTCTTTGTCAGAACAGAAATATTTTGATATAATATAATCAGTAAATATAGCTATTTTATACTATGGACGAACAAACGCCCGTGTTTTTTACGAGTTTCGACGAATTAAAGGAAAATTTGGAAAACGGCCATGGCGCTGACCGTTCTCTTTTGAATTTCGAGGGCCAGTCTCTGAAAAATCGGGACCAGGAAAATTGGTTTAATGAGGATTTTGAGGGAGAATTATCAGTTGACGTTTATCAGAGCAGTAATAATATTATTGTTAAATCCACGATTGCCGGAGTCAAGCCCGAAGATCTGGAAATTTATGTCCATAATGATTTGCTGACCATCAGAGGCAAAAGGGAAAGCGAACGCGAAGAAGACAGCTCTGATTATTTTTTTAAAGAATGCTATTGGGGTGGTTTTTCCCGCTCAATTATTCTGCCGGTGGAAGTGCAGGTCGATAATATCGAAGCGACTTTAAAAAATGGCATTTTAAAAATTGTCCTGCCGATTTCCCAAAAATCAAAATTAATTAATGTCCAGGTAAAACACGATTAAGCATGTCAGGTTCTTACTCCACAATTGATCGTTTCGAAGGCGACAAAGCAGTCTTGATTTTTCCCGACAGAAAGACAATGATCGTTGCTAGGGGCAAATTGCCAGCCGGGGCAAAAGAAGGCGACTTGGTTGAGATAAATTTTTCCGTTAATCAGGCCAAGACCAAAAAGGCAAAAACATTAATCAATAAATTATTAAGTAAGTTATTAAAAAGCCAACGTCATGAAAATACTTGAAATTTTAGGCATTCAAAAAAAAGAGGAAAAACCCAAGAAAAGGTTAATGATTGAATTAACCGTTTTTTTTATTTTGCTGATAATTATTGTTTTTGTCGCTACGCCGGTGATTGCTTATGAAAGTATTTACAAAAATAAAATTTATTCCGGGGTTTATATTGACGGCGTAAATGTCGGCGGGCTGATCAAAAGCCAGGCCATTGAAGAAATAAACCGTAATTATGACAGTATCAGGAATAATGGCTTGAATTTTATTTTTAATAATCAAAATTATAATCTGCCGATTACCGCGGTTTCACCCACTGATCCTGACTTGGCCTTTGAAATTTTACGCTTTAAAGTGGATGAAATGGTGGATACAGCCTATCAATACGGGCGCTCTGGCCGCTGGGATGAGAAATTCGGGCAGCAGCTGGCAGCCTTATTAAACAAAGCTGAGCTTCCGCTGCAATATGATTTAAATAATGAGGAATTGATAAAGGCTTTGACGGAAAAATTCAGCCAATTTGAAAATCCGGCTCAGGACGCCAGAATTTCCTTTGCTGATAATGGCGAAACAAAAATTTTACCTGATAATGACGGTTTTATCATTGATTATGAGCAGGCCTTAACTGATTTGAAAAACAATATTAATTTAATCGCCATTAATAGCATCCAGCTGAAAACCAAGCCGGCCATTGCTCAGGTGCGTCAGGCCGAGGCTACCGTTCTTTTACCCAAAGTACAGGAAATTATTGCCTTGGATAAATTGGTCTTTAAATATCAGCCATTGGTTGATAAGGAGAAAATTTGGGAAATAGGCAGCGCAGAATACCGCAATTGGCTGGCCTTCAAAAAAGTTGACAATATAGTTTCAGTGGAATTCAATGCCGCTTTAATTGCTCCAAAATTTGATGCCATTGGCCAGGAGATCAATGTTCCGCCGCAGGATGCCAAGTTTCAGATGACTGACGGCAAGGTTACGGAATTTAAACCGGCTCTGCCGGGGCTGGAATTGGATAGAGAAACAAGTTTGACTCAGTTAAATCAGGAATTCATTGCCAATAAGAATAAGGAAGTTACTTTGGCGGTCAAAGAATCTGAACCCAATAATAAAACAGAAGATTCATCATTTGAACGGACTGATTATTCCGCCCGGTGAATTTTCAACCGTTGACGCTATAGGTGAAGTTAACGCGGCCACCGGATATTTTCAGGAATACGTGATTAAAGGAGACCGAACTATTCCTGAATATGGAGGCGGCCTCTGTCAGATTGGCACGACTATGTTCCGCGTGGCCCTATACAGCGGTTTGCCGATAACCGAAAGAAGACCGCACTCCTATATCGTAAGTTACTATAATCCTTTGGGCATGGACGCTACAATTTACGGGCCGCATCCGGATTTAAGATTTAATAATGACACGGGCTATAATATTTTATTACAGATAAAAATAGACGGCACAGAATTAACTTTTGAATTTTGGGGCACCAGTGACGGACGCAAAACAGAAATTACCGACCCCGTACTATATAATTGGACAGGTATTCCCGCAGATAAGCTGATTGAAAATATCAAATTAAAACCGGGTGAAAAGAAAAAAATGGAAACCGGCCGCCGCGGCGCTGATTCCCATTTTTACCGTTATATTACCAAGGCTGACGGCGTCAAAGCCGAAGAAATTTTCCGCAGTCATTATGTGGCCTGGCCCAATATCTATGAAGTCGGCGTTACTCCCAAACCCGAAGTCCCCGCAACTGACAGTATTTCTGAACCGAGTACCTCCAATAGCGCAGCTGCCGGTGAAAGCGGTACAACCAATACAAATACCAATAGTACGCAATAGAATAATAAAAAATTCCTCCGCGACTCGGAGGAGTTTTTTTATTTAAGTATTTCTTTCATATTCTTTTGACGCCAGCCACAATCCTTCGAACATGGCGTTGAAGAGGTCGTGTATTTCCGGCGATTGAATCAAAATGGCAGATAATTCATCGAGTGAAGAAATAATGGCCACTTTATCATCAAAGATAATCATGACTGATTTGAAATGGCCTTCCATCACCTGGGGCAGATAGCGGGGATTGCGGTCTTTGATTTCTTCCGGGGTTAAAGAGCGGCGGCCGGGATTGTTTTCCCACAGGGATCGGGCTGTGATTTGTCGATCCTGGCGGGTTTGGATAAAATAGTCAGCATATTTTTTATCAAATTCAGAAAAGAAATTTTTGTTGGGCGCAATAATATCCCAATGTCTGGATTTACAGTATAAGGCCTGTTCCACTACCAGCTTAATGCCGGCAATGCCTTCATAATGTAATATATTTGATTGGGTCAATTGCTTGGCATTTTTTGGTTGCAGTAAAGGCAAAATTTCATCCAGTTCTTTTTGTTGGTCTTCAAGCACATGGATTTGGCTGACGATTAATCGCTTGATATCTTTGGGATTGGTCATGATGAAGGCCAGGCGAGTGGCTGTGCCTTTATTGGCGACCAGGCCTTTTTGCATCAGGGTGTTTAAGGCATGATAAATCGTGGTGCGTTTAATGCCGGTTATCTTTTCCAGTTCTTTGACCCCGATACTCGGAAAATCCAAACCGGCTAAGTAAATAGCGGTTTCCGTGGCTGTCAGGCCAATGTTCTTTAAA
The DNA here is from genome assembly GCA_026395755.1 of Candidatus Parcubacteria bacterium. Taxonomy (GTDB): domain Bacteria; phylum Patescibacteriota; class Patescibacteriia; order CAIXNZ01; family CAIXNZ01; genus JAPLYC01. The sequence continues at coordinate 3,577 of JAPLYC010000073.1, forward strand.
ATGGTTTTGATTTGTTCCATGATTTAAATTTAGCGCTTTTAAAGTAATTTGTCAATAGCATTTTGAAATATAAATATGCTAATTATAGCCATTAATTACCTTTGTCATCCAATGGTTATAAACACATATTGTAAGGTAAACGCTATTTTTCTATATTTTATGTATAAAGATTGCACCTTGACAAAGCACAGATTAATTCATAATCTGTGAAGATAAAACAATTACTTACTAACGGAGGAAATTACCATGAGAAAGATTGATTTTCATGCCCATACTTCGGTTCATAAGCTTTGGGGCCTGCATACGCAGACTGCCACGATTTCAGATTTGGTTAAACTGGCAGCCAAACATGATTTGAAAAAAATTGTGCTTTTGGCGACTTATTTTCCCTTCAAAGGCAGCGGTCTGAAAAATCAGGAATTACTGGATCGCATTTCCGGCAATCCGCTTTTCTGCATGTTCGCCAGTCTTGATGTTCAAAATAATTTTGAGCAGGGATTGCAGGAATTGCGGGAACTGGCCAAGCAGGGAAAAATCTGCGGTATCAAGCTGTATCCCGGTTATCAGGTATTTTCTCCGTCTGATCCCAAGGTTTTTCCGGTTTATCAACTGGCTCGGGAATTTGCTTTACCGGTTATGTTTCACGGCGGCGAACTGCACCATTGTTGTCAGGAAGAAGATCGGAAACAAGGTCGTTTCCGTTGCGGCCAAGCATGTAAAATTGACCAGCTGGGGCATTTGGCTCAACCGGAATCTTTCGTGGGAGCCATAAAAAATTTCCCAACTGTCAATTTTATCATCAGTCATCTGGCAAATCCCTATTTTGAGGAGCTGCGACAAATCATGTCTTTATATCCCAATGTCTATACTGATATCTCCGGTCAATTTATTTCTGCAACCTCAGAGGCATATCCTGAGTATCAGCAACTGATTATCTCGGAAATCAGAAAGTTTCTGGAAATGCCGCAAGGAATTTACCGGGTGATGTTCGGCACTGATTTCCCAATTCAATCTCATGAAGATTCAGTCAGTCTGATTGAATCTCTCAACCTTAGTGCGGATGATGCGGAAAAAATTTATTTTTCCAATGCCGCCAAACTACTCAAACTCACGGAGGACTAGTCATGAACAAAAAAGTATTGGTCACGGCCGGCTCGACCATGATCAGGATCGATCAGGTTCGGGTCATTTCCAATATCTTCAAAGGCTCAACTGGCACGCAAATCGCCGCTTACTTTCAGAGTCAGGGCGATGAAGTCACTCTGATCACTTCCAACCCCAAACTAGCTTCAGCCCTGCAAGTTTCTAAGGTCGAGACTTACTGCACCTTTGATGAATTAGCTGATCTTATGGAGTCGGCAATCACCGGCGGCAAATATGATGTCATCATCCATTCAGCTGCTGTCAGTGATTACAAAACCGCCGGTGTCTTTACCCGGGAAGATAATGATAGGGAACTGGTCAGCCTGGATGCTTCTACCAAAATTTCTTCCGAGCATGAAGAGCTCTTTCTCAAGCTGGTACCCACACCCAAACTCATTGACCAGATCCGCCAGCCCTGGGGTTTTCAGGGTTTGCTGGTCAAATTCAAACTGCAGGTCGGTTTGCCTGATGATTGGGCCCTGATTGATATTGCCAGACGAAGTTTGGATTTTTCCAAAGCTGATCTGATCGTGGCCAATTGCCTCGAATGGGCCAGGGAATATGCCTATTTCATCGATAAACACAACAACGTCAAACGAACCAGCCGTGATGATTTAGCGGCTGAACTTTACAGGAGGACCAGATGAAAATTTTGCTTGGTGTCACCGGAAGTGTGGCAGCAAAACTCACTCCCAAACTGGTAAAGCTCCTGCTCAAGCAGGGGCATGTGGTTCAGGTCGTGGCCACGGAAAAATCTCTCTATTTCTGGAACCAGGATCAGCTGGAAGTTCCGGTTGTGACTGAAGCTGATGAATGGCCGGGAATTCAGTATGATCAGGATGCTGCCATTACCCATATTGCTTTGCGGGAATGGGCAGATCTGATGCTGATTGCTCCGCTGACAGCCAACACTCTCGGCAAAATGGCCAATGGTTTGTGTGACAATCTGCTGACCAGCATTGTCCGTGCCTGGGACAGGCAAAAACCTGTTGTGGTGGCACCGGCCATGAACACCAAGATGTGGGAGCATCCGCTGACTGCTGAACATCTGAATAAATTGGGGGAGTGGTATCCACTTTCCGTTGTCCAGCCAGTTGCTAAAAAATTGGCCTGCGGTGATTACGGCCTCGGAGCCATGGCTGATTTGGACAGCATTGTTCAGTCAGTTCAGGACGCAGTCAATTCACTTAAGCAAAAGAAGCAAGAACCCAAAAGCAACAAAAAAATTACAGTCATCGGCGGACCCATTGCTCAGGCGATTGATCCGGTGCTGAATCTGGTTCCGACCGGTAAAGGAAAATTGGCACATCAGGTTGCCTCAGAATTTTCCAAACACTTCAACGAGGTGGATCGACTGGGCAATTTTGAAGGCAGTAAAAAATGCGACTACGTCGATCTGGAGCAGGAAGTTCTTAATTTGCAAAGTGACGTGGTAATTTTTCTGCCGCATATCGCCAATGTCCTGGTGGAAAAACAAAACGCCAAGATCCGCGTGGCTGAAGGCTGGACCGGTGAGATTAAAATTACTGGCGCGCCCAAACTGCTCAATCTGGTTAAAAAGTTTCATCCCGAAGTTCTGCTGGTTCCGTTCAAACTGGCTGAAGCTGACATGGGCAAGGCCGAGATCGTAAAGTGGATGTTGGAATCCCATGCGGCTCTGGCAGTTTATTCCCGCCTGGGAAATTCTCAGTCCTTCTGGATCATCGATGCCCTGGGTAACGAGATCCCAGTCAGCAAAAATGATTTGCCGGGTGAATTGGTTGCTCAGGTAAAAAAATATCTGCAGGCTGTCAGGCGCCGCAGCGTCAAAATCGGCGAAGCAGTGCCTGAAGTTCCGCATCTGGAAACCTGGGTAAATTTTTCCCGCAAGATGCAGCCGGCTTTTTCTCAGCTCATGGAAAGAAATGTGGCCACGGGCCGCTGGCCAGGCAATTTTTCTTTCCGTTGCACCCACGGCTTTCTGTCCGAGCGTTGCGAGCAGGGCTTTGTCATCACTAAGCGCAATGTAGCTAAAAGCGGATTGCAGCCCGATGACTTTGTTCTGGTCAATTTGGAGCTGGAAGATGATCAATTGTCTTACCAGGCCAAAGGGGAAGCCAAACCCAGCATTGATGCGCCGATCCACCGTTTGATTTATGAAAAATTAGCCTGGGTCAAAAGCATTGTGCACGGGCATTTGCACATTGTTCTTCCCCCAGAGATTGACTTCATGCTAGAACAATGGCCTTGCGGTGCGGAAAACGAAGCTTTGGAGCTTCTGGAAATCGCGCCTCAAGAAACCGTTCCTTTATGGGTAATCAATATTTCCGGTCACGGTTTTATCGCCCTCATCGGCGCTGAAGATCCGTCTGATTCTCTGGAAGAATTGAGCCGGCTTGATTACCGGGTTACCTATTAATAACCAAGCCGTTCCACTATTTGGGACGGCTTTTTAAATTAACGAAAACGGCTTTTACTGGTTTGACGAAGCCTTGCTTCGTTAGTCACACAGCAAGGCTGTGTTAAGCCTATCGTAGGCCGTTTTTCGCGGTTTAGGATGGTTATTTTCGCCAACTATTGACAAAAAGTGAAATATATGCTATTATTAAATGATGTGATTTTTATGGTTTATAAATGCAGAATGTTCTGTCTCATCACTACCAAGGAGGAATAATATGCCGATTTCTGAGGATAATGGCGTTGCCGTGGAAACCGTAAACGACGATCGTCAGCGTTTCGAAGATCCGATGGGTATTTTCGCCGACTACGGCGAATACGACGATCGTTACACGGAAGAAGACTGGTGCGATGAAGATGATCGGCAACGGGATGAAGATCCGATGGGGATTTTCGCCGGTTACGGTGAATGCGACGATCGCTACTTCGCCGAGCCGCCGATGTGCAAATGGGAAGACGGCGACGATTTCCGGGACGAATGGCTGTACGGCGACGATTTCCCGACCCCGTTCAAGTTTGAAGGACTGGCAGTTCCCCCGCCCAAGCCCAAGCACGGTCTTACGGACATCGAGGAACTGGAGCATTCGCGGTATACCATGTACAAAAAGCGCTGCCGCGGCCAGAAGCCCAAGTATAAGGAGCAGCGCCGGAACCAGCGGTTCTCCACCATCCTGCATGTTCACGTCGAGCTGACCAGAGCGGAATGGTTTTTCTATGATCAGCGGAACGAGCAGCAGTACCGGCAACAGCAGGATCGCGACATCGCGCTTTTTGAGCTCGAAGAGGCAATGGCGGCGACCGAGGAATATCTCCAGGATTGCTGCCACCCCGACGAACAGCTCGAACTGGAGATCAGTCTTCACGAGCTGGAAATGCGTTACCGTCAGCTGGCCAAAGCCGCTTGACCAAAATTCCACAACCCAACCCCCCGGGACTTTTACCGGGGGTCTTTTTTTATACAAAAAAACACTCCGCGAACGAAGTGTCTTCTTTCCAAAATCTGCAGACAAGAATATCTGAAGAAGGAATAATCTAGCCGGAGCCGGATTGAAACCTTTTTCGGACACCCATGCTTATCGTGCCTGCAGATTTTGAAAAACAATTAGATTCAATTGCTTCCCCAAAGTCGCCCAAAATGATGGTCATGCTGTTTTCAGGGGGAATAGAAACAGCTCTAACCGCCAATTGGACGATACTTAAACTTATCATAACTTAGAAAACTTGTCAAGAGAATGACAAGTTTTCTAGGTTTTTGGCTTAGATTAGAAGAAATTTGTTTATTTGATGATTTTATCTACTAAGTGGTATTTTACCGCTTCTTCAGCGCTCATAAAAAAGTCACGATCGGTGTCTTTTTCGATTTTGGCAATTGGTTGGTCCGTATGGTTAGCCAAAATAACATTTAATTTATCCTTAATTTTCAGGATATGCTCAGCCCGTATTCTAATATCAGATGCCTGGCCCTCGGCTCCGCCCATTACCTGATGGATCATGACTTCGGCATTGGGTAAAATCAGCCTCTTACCCTTGGCTCCGGCTGCCAAAAGCACGGCACCCATGGAAGCGGCAATACCCAGGCAGATAGTAGAAACATCAGCTTTAACAAATTGCATGGTGTCGTAAATGGCCAAACCGGAAGTGACTGAACCGCCGGGAGTATTGATATAAAGTTTAATATCTTTTTTAGAATCTTCACTGTCCAAAAAAAGCATCTGGGCAATTACAGTATTGGCCACGGCATCATTGATCGGCGAACCCAGAAAAATAATGCGTTCTTTTAATAAGCGGGAATAAATATCATACGCCCGTTCGCCCATAGATGATTTTTCAACTACAGTGGGAATTAAGTAGTTTTGAGTTTCATTATTTTTTGATTTTGGCATAAGTTTAGATTTAAGTATAAAGCTCGAAGTCCGAAGTCCGAATTTCGGCCTTCTGACTTCAGACTTCGGACTTCTTTAGTTTAGTTATTATAGCATTTATAATGTAATTTTTCCAATCAATTTCCTCGGTAATCATGTTCCTTGCAACTTTGAAGCCCGAGGCTTTTTTGTGGCCGCCGCCATTGAACAAACTAGCGATTTGAGAAACATCGACGCTGTCTTTGGTTGTACGCAGACTGCCTTTGATCGTATCCTGATCGCGTTCGGTTAAAACAGCAATAAAGTCAATATCTTCCAGCGTCGACAGGAAATTGGATAAGCCGTCGCTGGCCTCATCTGCTGTCATCTGATATTCAATTAAGTCAGCTTGAGCAATAACGGTATAAACAAAATTAAATTCCTGATTATATTCCAGCCGGGAAAAAACTTTGCCCCAGAGTTTTAGACCAAGCAGGTTTTTGTTTTGGTTTAAGCTGCCGATGATTTGATTGGTCCGGGCTCCGTTAGTAAGTAATTTTGAGGCTATTTCCATGCAGTCTTGCGTCGTGCCCGCATTAGTAAAATTCATGGTATCAGTGATAATTCCGGTCAGCAGGCTGGTGGCCATATACTTATCGAGTTCAATTTTATTAATTGCAAAAAATTTATATAAAATTTCACAGGTTGAAGATGCGTTGGGAACAACCAGGTTTAGATGGCCGTAATGGTCATTGGTCTGATGATGGTCAATATTGATTATTTTTAGCCGGTCTTTTTGTCCGAGTAAATCTTGGCCAATGCCGGTTCTCTGGATATTGCCGCAATCTATAATTATAACCAAATCATGATCAGCCAAATTGATCTGCTTATAATCAGTAATAATTTTTTCTATCTTGGGCAGGTAATTGAAGTAGTCAGGCGGGGTATCAATGCAAAAATGTTTATGAGGTTTATTGTTTTTATGAAAATAATGAGCCAGAGCTAAAGAGGCGCCGAGGGTATCGCCATCGGGCTTTTCATGCGAAATCAGCAGGGGATGATTGGCATTCTGAATAGCATTCATTATTTTCGGGGCTGTTTGGCGGTAAATCATCGTTATTTCGTATGGTTAATTAATAGCGATAAGCGGGATTTTTAAAAGTATCATTCCTGGCGGATTTCGTCAAGAATACGGTCAATTTTATTGGCATAGACTTCCTGATCGTCAATTAAAAAATTGAAATTGGGAACAATTTTATTTTCAATTTCGGTCTTGAGTAATTCATGCAAATGGCGGTTGTTTTTCCTTAAAAGCTCTAAAATAGTGCCGCGCAGATTGTCAGGTAAAATCGTGACGTAAACTTTGGCGTTTTTCATATCCGGTGTGGTTTCCACTCTGGTTATGGTCACCAGGCTGTTTTCGGGCAGTTCAACTTCTCTCATAATAAAACGGCCCAGTTCCTGCCTGACCAGTTCGTTAATGCGTTCGATGCGTTGAGACATATGTATTTTGGTTAGTGATTTATTGGTGAATGGGTTAGGATGCTGGTTTGGTGAATAGTGTATAGTGTAAAGTGTATAAACCTTAACACCTGGCACATAACGCCATACTAACTTCTTTACCTATTCACATTTCACCTGTGGATGGTAAATAGGGTTAACGGTAACAAAGCGTATAACTTTGGGCGTGATTCGTTATCCGGTATCGTTTGGCGTTTCGTTTTACGTTTGTCGTTTGTCGAAACGTAACCCGAAACCGAAAAACGATAAACGAGGTGCTTCTAAGCTAATTTCGCTAAAGTTAGTATTTTTTATATACTGACGATTTAACCCTACATATATACACTATATTAAATAATCCCGCTTGACAACCCCCAGATGGTTTGTTACTATTATAACACTAGAGAGTTCCCGCTATAGTTTTATAAACTAAGTTGCAAAATAGTGGGGTTTATTTTCACTTCTTAATTAAATATTATTCTTAATAAAACTCGCCCAACAAGTGGGAGGCGGGCTATTTTTTATGTCTAGCAAAAAAAATACCATTCAAGTTCAATCAGCGGTTCAAACTAAGTTGGAAAAAAGAAGATTTTTCAGCAAAGAACATGAGGCCATGGAAGTGCCTGATTTGGTTGAAGTTCAGAAAAATTCTTACAATTGGTTTATCAGAGAAGGCTTGCGCGAGCTTTTTGATGAAATAACGCCGATTAAGGATTTTGGCGGACGCAATCTGGAATTAGCGTTTAAAGATTATTATCTGGATGAGCCAAAATTTGATGAAAAAACATCTCGAGCTAAAAACATTACTTACGAAGCTTCCTTGCGAGTCAAAGCGGCTTTGGTCAATAAGAAGGATGATATGAAAAAAGAGCAGGAAATTTACCTGGGTGATTTTCCGGTGATGACCGACCGCGGTACTTTTATTATCAATGGCATTGAAAGAACGGTTATTTCCCAGATTATCAGATCAGCCGGTGTATTTTTTACATCCAATTATCTTCGAGGCCACCGCTATTACGGCGCCAAGATCATTCCAAACCGCGGTGCCTGGCTGGAAATAGAAACTGATGCCAATAATATTTTATGGGTTAAAATTGACCGCAAAAGAAAAGTCGCTTTGACTTCCTTGCTGCGCGCTTTTGGCTATTCCTCTAATGAAGAAATTTTAGCTTTATTTAAGGAGGCTGACAGCAATCTTGGCATTAAATATATCCAAAATACTTTGACTAAAGATATTGCCAAAAATATGGATGAAGGTTTGATTGAAGTATATAAAAGAATCAGACCGGGCGATATGGCTACGGCAGATAATGCCAAGTCTTTGATTTATTCTATGTTTTTCAGATTTGAACGTTATGATTTGGGCAAGGTCGGCCGCTACAAAATTAATCAGCGTTTTAATTTAAATCTGGCAAATGTACCGGATAACAGGATTTTACGCAAAGAAGATTTATTGGAAATTATTAAGGAAATTATCCGCTTGAATATTGCGCAGGTTGATTCTGACGATGTTGATCATTTGTCCAACCGCCGCATCAGGTCAGTGGGTGAATTGATTCAGAATCGTTTCCGCATCGGTTTGGCTCGTATGGAAAGAATCGTCAGGGACAAAATGAGCACGGTTGATATTGAATCAATGACTCCCAGCAAATTAGTCAATGCCAAGCCTGTCATGGGCGTGGTCAAAGAATTTTTCATGTCTTCCCAATTGTCGCAGTTTATGGATCAGGTAAATCCTTTAGCGGAATTGGAACATAAGCGCAGAATTTCTGCCATGGGCCCGGGCGGTTTATCCAGAGAACGAGCAGGTTTTGAAGTTCGTGACGTGCATACCACTCACTATGGCAGAATTTGTCCGATTTCTACGCCAGAAGGCCCAAATATCGGGTTGGTCGGGCAACTGGCAAGCTATGCCAAAGTTAATGAATATGGTTTTATAGAAACTCCTTATCGCGTGATAGAAAGAATTGCCCTGGAAGATATTAAGGATCCGGAAACTAATAAAGTGGCAATTAAAAAAGGACAAAAAGTCCCTAAAGAATTAATTGATAAGTTAAGAGCAAAAAATTTAAATTATAGCGTTAAATCCAGAGTAACTGATGAAGTTATTTATTTAAATGCTTTGGCAGAAGAAAGGTCAGTTACCACCGCGGCGACTACACCACTTGATGAAAATGGCCATTTTGTTAATGCTAAAGCCGAAGTCAGAAAATTCGGCAAGCCGGATATTTCTCCGGTAGAACAGCTTGATTATATGGATGTGGCTTCCAATCAGATCGTCAGTATTTCCACTTCTTGCATTCCATTCTTGGAACATGATGATGCGGTTAGAGCTTTGATGGGCACCAATATGCAGCGCCAAGCAGTACCTTGCATTCGGCCGGTTCCGCCATTGGTGGGCACAGGCATGGAAAGTAAGGCGGCTTTATATTCAGGCTATTTAGCTATCAGCAAAGCAGACGGCAAAGTCGTTAATGTTGACGGTAGCGGCATTGAAGTTTTAGAAGACAAAGGCGATTTGAAATTTTATGATTTAAATAAATTTGAGAGATCTAATGCTTCAACCTGCATTAACCAGCATCCGACAGTCCAGAAAAACGAACGAGTTAAAAAAGGACAGATAATGTCTGATGGCCCTTCAATTGCGGAAGCGGAATTAGCATTGGGACAGAATGTGCTGGTCGCTTTCATGGCTTGGGGCGGTTACAATTATGAAGACGCCGTTATTATAAATGAAAGGGTAGTGCAGAAAGATTATTTTACTTCTATTCATATAGAAAATTATCAGGTGGAAGTTCGGGAAACAAAGCTGGGGCCTGAAATCGTCACTTCGGATATACCAAATATTGCCGAAGAAAAACTGAAAAATTTAGATGAAAATGGGGTGGTCAGAATCGGCGCCGAAGTTTCTTCAGGCGATATTTTGGTCGGCAAAATTACTCCCAAAGGTGAAACCGAGCTTTCAGCTGAAGAAAAATTATTGCGTGCCATTTTCGGTGAAAAAGCCCGAGATGTGCGCGACAGCTCTTTATACCTGGAACATGGCGATCACGGCAAAGTTATTGATATTAAAATTTTTACTCAAGAACACGGTGATAAATTATCTCCGGGCGTAACTCAAATGGTTCAGGTGGCAGTAGCTGATTTACGAAAAATCCAGATTGGTGATAAAATCGCCGGCCGTCACGGCAATAAAGGCATTATTTCTAATGTTGTGCCTGCCGAGGATATGCCGTTTTTAGCCAATGGTACCCCGATTGATTTTATTTTGAGTCCCTTGGGTGTGATTTCCCGTATGAATTTAGGACAAATATTAGAAACTCATTTGGGTCTGGCTGTTCATACATTAGGATTTAAAGTAGCCACCCCGGTTTTTTACGGTGTCAGCGAGGAAAAAATTAAAGAATTGTTAAAGCAAGCCGGTTTTCCGGAAAATGGCAAACTGACATTATATGACGGCCGCACCGGCGATGCTTTTAGCAATAAGGTAACTGTCGGTTATAAATATATTTTGAAACTGAATCATATGGTGGAAGATAAGATTCATCAAAGGTCAATCGGCCCATATTCATTGATTACTCAGCAGCCTTTGGGCGGTAAAGCGCAATTTGGAGGCCAAAGATTTGGTGAAATGGAAGTCTGGGCTCTGGAAGGTTATGGCGCCGCTCATACTTTGCAGGAAATTTTGACCATTAAATCAGATGATGTGCCGGGCCGCGCCAAAGCTTATGAATCTATTATTAAGGGCGAACCGATCAGAAAATTAAATATTCCGGAATCATTTAATGTCTTGGTTCGCGAACTTAAAGGCCTTTGTTTAGATGTGGAATTATTGGACGGTAAGAATGTGCTTGATGACACAACCAAGGAAGATTCCAAGAAGATCAGGTAAAAAACATCGATTTATTTATTTTATCATTTAATATTTAATAATTTTATATGATTTTCAATCAAGCCAAGCCATTAGAATTTGACGGCATCAGATTAAAGCTAGCTTCTCCCGAAGTAATTAGAATCTGGTCGCACGGCGAAGTTACCAAGCCGGAAACGATTAATTATCGGACGCAAAAACCGGAAAAAGACGGCTTATTCTGCGAGAAAATTTTCGGGCCGTCTAAAGATTGGGAATGCTACTGCGGCAAATATAAAAAGATCAGGTATAAGGGGATTATTTGCGATAAGTGCGGCGTGGAAGTTACTCATTCCATGGTCAGACGCGAACGCATGGGGCATATTGAATTATGCTCGCCGGTTTCGCACATCTGGTTTTTACGCGGCGTGCCTTCACGCCTAGGTTTAGTTTTGGATATTTCCGTGCAAAGCCTGGAAAAGGTGATTTATTTTGCCAGCTTCATAATTACTAAAGTTAATCAGGAGCTGAAAGCCCAGGCAATGGAGCAGCTGAAGGAAGAATACAAAACTAAGAAAAAGCAGATAGAGGCTAATTTTAAAAACCGTGTCAATCAGATTAAAACCAATAAAAGTCTCAAGGAAAAAGAGCAGGATAAAAAAATAATTGAATTAAACAAGGAAAGAGATCTGGAAGCAGCGGAATTCGAAAAAGAATATGTTAAAACCGAGACTGATTTAAAGGATCTAAAAATAAAAAAAATTATTTCCGAGGATCAATATCAGGATTTGTCTCTTAAATTCGGCCATATTTTTGAAGTGGCCATCGGCGCTGAAGCGGTCAGAAAATTATTGGAGGTAATTGATCTGGAAAAATTAGTAAAAAGCTTGGACGCGGAATTAGAAGAGGCAATCGGCACCAAAAGAGAAAGAGCTGTTAAACGTATCAAGCTGGTTAAAAACTTGGTTAAAAATAAAATCAGGCCTGAATGGATGATTTTGAATATGATCCCCGTTATCCCGCCCGATTTAAGGCCAATGGTGCCTTTAGACGGCGGTCGTTTTGCCACCTCTGATTTAAATGATTTATATCGTCGCGTCATCAATAGAAATAACCGTTTGAAAAAACTGAAGGAATTAAATGCCCCGGAAGTTATTATCCGCAATGAAAAAAGAATGCTTCAGGAAGCTGTTGATGCTTTGTTGGATAACAGCGCCAGACACTCAAAAACAACTACGGCTTCTACCGGCCAAAAAAGACAGTTGAAATCCATTGCTGATATTTTAAAAGGCAAGCAAGGCCGCTTCAGACAGAATTTACTGGGTAAACGTACTGATTATTCAGGCCGCAGCGTTATTGTCGTCGGTCCGAATTTGAAGTTGCACCAATGCGGTTTGCCCAAGCGCATGGCCTTGGAATTATTTAAGCCGTTTGTCATCAGTCAGCTCATTAAACGTGAATTTGTCCATAATATCAGAAGCGCCAATAGGTTTATTGAAAGCAATCGTCCGGAAATCTGGGATATTTTGGAAGAAATAGTTAAAGACGCTCATGTCTTATTGAATCGCGCTCCGACTTTGCACCGTTTGGGCATCCAAGCTTTTAAGCCGATTTTAATTGAAGGTAAAGCTATTCACTTGCATCCTTTGGTTTGCGCTGCTTTTAATGCCGATTTTGACGGCGATCAGATGGCTGTTCATGTGCCTTTGACGGAACAAGCTAAAAACGAGGCCAAAGAATTGATGCTATCATCTAAAAATTTATTAAAGCCGGCAACAGGAAATCCTATCACCACTCCAAGAATGGATATTGTCTGGGGCTGCTATTATATAACGGAATTAAAGAGGTTGCGGGAAAAACCTCGATCTTTTGGTTCCTTTGAAGAAGCTGTTTTAGCTTATAACTCAAAGATCATTACTGTTTCTGAAGAAATTGAAGCCCGTGATATTTTACCGGGAAAAAAGAAACCGGAAAGAATTATTACCAATGTCGGCCGCATCTTATTTAACCGTTTATTACCTTCGGAAATAGGATTTTATAATGAACAGATAACCACTAAAAATCTGGGTGATTTGATTAAATTTTCCCTGGAAAAAATGGGTAAGGATAGGACGGCCAGATTGCTTGATGACATTAAAGATCTTGGCTTTAAGTTTTTAACCCTAAGCGGTTATTCCTGGGGTATGGATGATTTGCCGGATTTAGTAGGTAAAAAGGAAATTGTAGATACCGGCGATCTCCAGATTGATGAAGTTAACGATCAGTTTCAGCAGGGTTTACTGACCAAGAGCGAGCGTCATTCAAAAATTATTGAAATTTGGACAGCAATTAAGGATAAAATCGTGCAGCTGGGCAAAGATTCATTGAATAAAGAAGGCCCGGTATATTCCATGGTAACTTCAGGGGCTCGCGGTTCCTGGACTCAGGTGACGCAGATGGTCGGGATGAAAGGCTTAGTGGCCAATCCGGCCGGTGAAATTATTGAACTGCCTGTCAAAGCCAGTTTCAAAGAAGGCTTTGATGTTTTGGAATATTTTATTTCTACTCATGGTTCCAGAAAAGGCTTATCAGATACTGCTTTAAGAACCGCCAATGCCGGTTATTTAACCCGTCGTTTAGTTGACGTTTCTCAGGACGTGGTAGTTCGTGAGGAAGATTGTGGCGATAAAAAAGGCATGCTTTATACTAAAAAAGATAGCGATGAAATCGGCGTTAATTTATTGGAGCGCGTCTGGGGCAGGGTTTGTCTGGAAAAAATTACCGATCCTAAAACAGGTGAAGTTGTCGTTGATAAAGATCAATTGATTACTGAAGCAGTAGTGCGCAAATTACAGCCCTTGAATCTGGAGCAGCTTACTGTCCGATCAGTTTTAACCTGCAAAATGACCAAAGGCCTTTGCACTAAATGTTATGGCTATGACCTGGGTTATAATGAAATGGTTAAATTGGGCGTAGCTGTAGGTATTATCGCGGCTCAAAGTATTGGTGAACCAGGCACCCAGCTGACCATGAGAACTTTCCATACTGGCGGTGTGGCCGGCACTGATATCACCCAAGGTTTGCCTCGCGTGGAAGAACTTTTTGAAGCTCGTCCGCCCAAACGCAAAGCAATTCTGGCTGAAGAAGACGGCCTAGCCACAATTTCTGATGCGCCGAAGAAAATTGAAGATGAAAAAGGCCGTGTCTTATTCAGCACTACCCATGGCCAAAAGATATTAAAGATAAAATTTGATGATGTGGAAGAGGACACCTATTCTTTTAAAGGCCAATCCCCGACGCTGAAAGTCAAAGAAGGGGATAAGGTTTCTAAAGATGAAATCTTGTTTAAATTAGGCAAAACAGAAATGAAAGTTAAAAGACCAGGCGTGGTTAAAGTTACTGAAAAAACCGTAAAAGTAATCAGCAACGTTGAAAAGGAAAAAGAATATCTGATCCCGCAGGGCTATCGTTTATGGATCAATGACGGAGATTTTGTTAAAAAAGGCGATCAATTGACTGAAGGCAGTTTAGATTTACATCAATTATATAAGCTTAAAGGCCGCGATGAAGTCAAGCGTTATGTGGTTAAAGAAATCCAGTATATTTACGCTTCTCAAGGACAGCGTTTGAATGAAAAGCATATCGAAGTCATTATTAAGCAATTATTCAGCCGTGTCTTAATTAAAGATGCCGGGGATACCAATTTATTGCCCGGTGAAATCGTGGAAAAAGCTGAGATGGATGAAGCTAATATCGAGATTGATAAAACCGATGGCAAACACGCTACTTCTGAGGAATTATTTCTGGGCATTACCAAGGTTTCTCTGACCACCCGCAGTTTCTTATCGGCTGCTTCTTTTCAGGAAACTTCCCGTGTGCTGATTAATGCGGCTTTAACCGGTAAGATTGATAAGCTGGAAGGCTTGAAGGAAAATGTCATTATTGGCCGTTTGATTCCGGCCGGCACAGGTTTTAAAAGGAAGCCAAAGGAAGAATAGGAAATTGTAAGTTAATATATAAAAAAACACTTCTCAGAAATGAGGGGTGTTTTTTTATTTCGTTTATCGTATTACGGTTTCGGTTAACGTTTCGACAGACGTATTAAGTGATACGAAACGCCAAACGAAACCGAAGAACGTCTCACGAAACAGCTATTTTGGTCAAAACAGACTGACAAAATTAGAGTTAATAGATATGAATTTATCTAATTTTAGCCAAGATGTAACCAAGGGGGCTTGACAAGTCTCTTTAGATATGATATTATGGCAAATCACGCTAAAAAAGGGTAGAGATGCTCCTCTTGACAAAATGATTAAAACGTGCTATACTTATAAAACATGAAATTTGAAAATTAAGCGATTTAGTGACCAGCAATATGGGGGTAGTAGTGCATTAGGGTCAGTAGAGTTTTCCGGCCCTGCTAGAAAACTTCTACGCCTGGTGTTTAACTGATAAGGCTCTGTCCTATATCAGTCGTTCCGCTTTGCGGGACAACACCTCCATATTATTGGTCATTAAGTTCGAGATTCAGACTAAGGGCAATATAGAGTTCCATTCATTTAAATGTACTTTTAAACAAAGCGGGACTCCTTGAGCCCTTTGTCGGGATCTTGAAAACTTTTATCTGTTCTCAAAACAACAAACAAAAGGAGGGGCAATGAAAGCGTATGTCATGATGACTAAAAACAGCATTGTGCGCCTAGTTCCTCTGGGACTGGCGCGGCACTACGAAAGGGTTGGCCTCGGAATGATCGTGGCCTTCCTGATCCATGGTCAGCTGCACTAGGCTGACACCAAATCAAGATTCGCAGCACGAGGGACTTACAAAAGTCCCTACTTCATCTCAAGACGGGATAGTCTCGTGTAGATTATTTTGTCTTGAGATGAGGTCTATAATGATGATCTTTCAAATTTATTGGTGGAGAAATCCACGCCCTATCAGGGAGAAATTCCTGATATAACCAAAGGAGGACTACCATGACTGATCCCAATACCACCCCGGCCACCGACACCCCGACCGAAACCGTGATCGAGCCCAAGGCTGAGGAACAGGTTTACACCTGCGCCTGCTGCGGACACGAAGCCACGGCCGAAGACGGCGTGGTCACCGAGCAGGTGAACGGCAAGCCGAAGATCGTCGACGCGACCATGTGGGCCGCGGCCGGCGAAGTCGGATCCGAAACCGTGCTCAAGGTCTTCTGCAAGACCTGCGCGACCGAGGGCAAAGAGGACGACGGACAGACGTTCTTCCCGCTGAAGAACGCCCTGGCCTATGCCGACCGCGTCAAACGGCACTTTCCCAAGCGCGAGCGTTTGCTCGAGCAGGCGAACGAGCCGGAGATGCGGCAGCCGCGTCCCGAGATGTTCTGCAAGCGGTGCGGAAAGCGCCACGGGCAGATCGATAACTATCGGGGCGGGGTGACCGTCATCCGCAGAGCCTACCGCGTCGACTTCAATCAGAAGCCGATCATCGCGGAGTTCCTGTGCGGTGAGTGCCTCACGGAGCTTGGGCTCGTGCCCAAGAGGAATTCCGACGGCAGCTTCACGCAGCCCGAGGGACTTTTTCCCCCGTGGAAGACGCTTCAGATCGCCCTGCATGCGGAGGACAATCGTCTCGATCGGATCGAGAGGGACAAAGCCAACAAGGCACGGCGTGAAGAACAGCGTCAGCGGGACAAAGAACTGCGTGAGCGGGCCATGGCTCCCAAGGCCGCCCCGACCACGAAGGTCTTCCAGCGTCCCGTCAGGCACGAACCCCTGGGCAAGGCCGGCACCGGTTCCATCGGGAAACCCGCCAACCGCAAGGACGGCACTCGCGGCTAACCGGTCGCTCTTTGGAAAAATCTTGGCTAAATGCCAAGTTGGGATAATGGTAGATATGCTACCAACCTAATCCCGTTAAACAACAGGTTACGAACATCCCAAATATTTTCAGTTAATTCTGGAATATATTGGGATACTTGGAGAGGATCCAATCTGCGAAAGCAATGATGGTCAAAGACCATTCTATTACTTAAGCAGACATCCCGTCGGGTAGAGACATTTACTGTCCTGCCCTACTTTCTGAGACCGTAAAGCAATTTGCGGTTTGAGAAAGTGAGCCCTTGACAGAATTAATAATTCTTGCTAAGCTTGCAAAGGAATTTTCCCGAGATGCCCCGTTGGCTCTCTGAAAAGATCTTCGCCTGATGCGGAGTTTGGGCAAATGGCTGCTTTGACAGCCAACCTGGCCCTGAAAAACGAAAGGTTTTGACAACGTTCCTATTATTCCCTGGGGAATATAGAGAGGAACACATTGGAGAGGATCCAAATCTGTTGCGGCAATAATGGAAGGTTAACAACTATTCCTGCGCCAAAACAGGCAAATCTCCAGGGGCGAGACCTAGTTTCGCCCAACTTTCTGAGACCGTAAAGCAATTTGCGGTTTGAGAAAGACAAAGGTTAAAAAGTTCATATAACCTTGCCACCTTATCCTAGAACGGAAAGCTTGATAAAGTAATTAAATGCTGATTCAGCAGAAAAACAAGTTTGCGTTCTTAGATAAGGAAGTATTTTGAAAATATTTTAAAAAGGAGGACGTGTGAACCGGAAGGCTTTTTTTTGCGGCAAAATCAGGGGACCGCCCCTGAGTAAGTTCGAGGAGACAGGATAAAACTCCCGATCGACGCCAAAGGAGCCAATATGCGCTGGAAATTCAAGTTGAGCGCGGGGACCTGAGACCCCGAGTACACTCAGGTACTGGTAAAGAGCAATTTTTATCAGTAAGGTAATGTAGTCGTGTCAGCCTGGATACGTGATCATCGCCCAGCTCGGGCAGATTCGCGGATCTTGACGCGGCGAGGTACTGCGCTCCAAAATCACCGGGAACCATACGGAGGTACTATGACCTTCCCAAGCGGTTTCACCTAGTTACTTAGCTCACTCACCCCGGGCCGAAGATGCCCTCTGTGAAGCTTCGGACTGTACGCTGCTGCTTACCGGCATAGGTTTGCCGGACACATCCAGGCAGCAGTCCACGGCTGGTTTGACACACTGGAACCGGGCGCCATGCCCATCGTTCAAACCAACTCACCGCTTCTCCATACCTCGGAGGACAAACAATGCCTGAATTACGGCTCTTGTCTCGGGGTTCCTGGATCCCCTGAATGCAAAAATAAAAACCAGGGACAGCCTGCTCGAAGATTTTGAGCAGCCGACAAAGAAGCCAGAACGTTTGGGTTCATAAATCTTTGGACTGTCTGCTCGATAGAGTAGGCCCCAAAGTGACTCGAACGTTTAGGCGAAAAACACTCCTTGCAGAACTCTAAAAAGGGATTAGACAGTTACGACCGGCCAAGTGCCTAACTAACTAGTCATCCCACACAAGTAAGATAAAGAGATTCTGGCAAGGAACCGACTTTAATAAAGAAGCACGCATCGCCGGACCCGGCACCGAGTTTTCGGTAGCCTTCCCGGCACGCTTTCAGGCCCACCCGACGCCTTACCGTTGCAACGCGAAGTCGTTGACGGCCCCGCCGAACCCGGCACTTGCGCTGACTCCTTGTCGAGCGCTCCGCCGAACCGGCAGTATCCTTACGGGTAGCGGCCAGACCAGGGGCCGGGGTGCGAGACGCTACGTTTCGCCCCCGGCCCACGCACTAGATTAATCGAGAAAACAGGAAAAAGAAACAGAGGAGACTTCTAGCCCTTTCAGTCACCTAAAGAGAAAGGGGCGCCAAGTGTAACAGCTTGGCGTTTTTTAATTTCGTCACACGATTATCGGTATCGGTTTACGTTTCGGCTAGCGGTTAACGTACAACGTAACGTTTACCTACACCGTTTAACGACAAACGAAAAAGCCAGCCCTTTGCGAACAAAGAGCTGGCTTTTTATATGTGGGTAGTAGTTTATAGATTAAGCCGCGGGAGCTTCTTTTTTCTTCAAGGCATCTTTTAAGGCCTTGCCGGATTTAAATTTGGGAATAATAACTTCAGGAATGTCGATTTTTTCAGAAGGTTTTTGAGGATTAACGCCTTTGCGCGCGTGTCTGATTTTGGCTGAAAAAGTGCCAAAGCCGGTTAAGACGACTTCTTCGTTTTTTTGCAAAGATTCAATGATGGAATCCAGCATGGTTTCCAAAACCTCCTCAATCTGTTTTTTTGTTAATTTTGTTTTTGAGGCTACGACCTCAATTAGAGCGGCTTTGTTCATATGGGTTGGTAAGGTTAGATTAAGTTATATAAGGTTATATTAGGTTTTATAAGGTTGCTCTGAAATACGGATTATTTTCACTGATTCCACGGATACATTTTAAATTATTAAAATCTGTGTTATCCGTGAACAAAATCCGTGGTTCTTTTTTAGCCAATATTACCTTAATTACATTATATACCCTAATACTTTAGATTTCAACATCTATCCACACCCTCTCGATTTTGACGGCTTTTTGGGTTTTGGTATCAATTTCCAGATAAACGCCGTTAATTTGGCAGATTCCACTTTCCGGAATCTCTCCTGGGTCATTAACCTGGCTTAAAAAGTTTTTGATAATGATTCTTTTATCCAAACCAATCACAGAATTTTTAGCTCCGGTCATGCCAACATCGGAAATATAAGCTGTGCCTTGTTCTAATATTTGGTCATCTGCAGTCTGCACATGCGTATGACTGCCAATAAAGGCGGAAATCCGGCCGTCCAGATAAAAGCCCAAAGCTCTTTTTTCGCTGGTAGCTTCGGCGTGGAAATCAACAATAATAGCGGCTAAATTCTCATGCTTATGTTTCTCAAGGATTTTATCAACGCAGCGAAACGGGTCATCAAAATCTTCCCGAAAAAAGACGCGGCCGACTAAATTGATAATTAAAATTGATTTTAGGCCAACTTGAACCACTTTATCGCCGCTACCCGGCGTGTCCTCGGGGTAATTGGCCGGTCTAACCAGGGGAAAGTCCTTTTTACTCAGCAGAATATAGGCGTCTTTTTTATCCCAGACGTGATTGCCGGAGGTGAAAAAATCAATGCCTGCTGCCATCATTTCCTGTGTGGTTGTTTCGGTCAGGCCTTTGCCATGAGACAGATTTTCACCATTGGCAATTACCAAATCAGGCTCATACTTTTTCTTGAGCTTGGGCAGACCGGCAATTACAGCCTGGCGGCCGATTTTGCCAAAGATGTCGCCGAGGAATAATATTTTGAGGTTGGACATATTTTTCGTATTACGTTATTCGGTATCGGTTAAGGTTTCGTTAAACGTTTAACGTATATCGAAACGAATGTCGAAACCGTAAAACGATAAACGAATTAGCGTGCGTACTCAGTTACTCTCATTTCGCGAATGACATTAACTTTGATTTCACCGGGATATTTTAAATCCTCTTCTATTTTACGAGCAATGCTTTGAGCCAGTTTGGCTGCTTCCAGATCGTCAATCTGATCAGGCATGACAAAAACGCGGATTTCGCGGCCAGCCTGGATGGCATATGACTTGGAAACTCCGGGAAAGGTGTTAGCCACATTTTCCAATTCTTCCAGTCTTTGCAAATATCTTTCATAAGTATCTTTGCGGGCTCCTGGTCGGGCGCCGGAAATAGCATCAGCAACTTTGACAATAATGCCCTCCAGACTTTTGGGATTATCTTCATGATGAGCAATGCAAATATAAGCGATATCTTCAGGCATATTAAATTTCTTCATGATGTCATAGCCTATTTCAGGATGTCCGCCCTTGACTTCATGGTCAACAGCCTTGCCAATGTCATGAAAAAGTCCGCCTTTTTTACAGATAGTGACATCAGCACCAATTTCTTCGGCAATTAATCCGGCTAAATGCGCCACTTCCAATGAATGCAAAAGTACATTGTGGCCATAGCTGGTCCTGAATTTTAAACGGCCTAAGATTTGAACAAGCTTGGGATCAATCCCGGTAACGCCCATTTCAAAGACAGAGTCTTCACCGGATTTTTTAATTTCCACGGCCAGTTGTTTTTTGGCTGTTTCAATGGCTTCTTCAATTTTGGTCGGATGAATACGGCCGTCTAAAATTAAAGCTTCTAAAGCGCGTTTAGCAACCTGGCGTCGAATAGGGGAAAAGGCGGATATGGTAATAGCCATGGGTGTATCGTCAACAACAATTTCCACACCGGTTAATTGTTCAATCGTTCTGATGTTTCTGCCTTCGCGCCCGATAATTCTGCCTTTCATTTCATCGCTGGGCAAATCAACAGTTGAAGTGGTAATTTCCTGAGCATGTGAAATAGAGCATCTTTGAATAGCTAATGCCAGAATATCGCGTGCTTTTTTGTCCAATTCTTCCTGACCTTCAGCCAGTACTTTTTTCATGCGGCCTAAAATATCCTCCTTAATCGTTTTTTCTGTATTATCCAGAAGAACCTTAGCAGCCTCGCCTTTGGTCATGTTTGCAATCTTTTCCAGCTTTTGCATCTGTTCTTCTCTGATTTTATTGATTCTTTCCTTAACATCCTCAATCTCTTTAGCACGATCCAAAAGTTTTTGCTGTTTATTTTCCAGATCCAGCAGCTTTTGGTCAAAAGTGCTTTCGCGCTTTTCCAGCCTTTGCTGTAAATAGCTTAGTTCTTTACGTCTTGTTTGTTCTTCACGTTTGGCATCGTCAATAATAGCTAAAGCTTTATCTTTAGCCTGCAGTAAAAACTCTTTTTGTTTATTTTTTGCTTCGGTAATCAGATGTTCAGCCTTGGCTTCTGCGCCCTCTACTTCTTTTTTGGCTTGGTAGCGTCTGATCAGATAACCAGCGCCAAAACCAAAAATAATGGCTAAAGCTCCAATTAAAAAAATTGTCAGTTCCATATTTTTAATAAGGTAAAATAGAGTCCAAGGATTATGCAAAGAACATTAAATCCAAAGCCCGATGGCTTTGTTCGAAAGAGAGGAGGTTAAAATTTTTTTATATGAGTTCATGAGTAAAAGTTAGCTGAAAGGCTAATAATAACCTAAATTGCTCTAAAATTGCTGAAAATCCTTGTAACCCTATTGGGTTTATTTATTAACTACTTTAAGCTTAGCATTAAAATCAATTTATGGCAAGCATTGATTATAGCTTTGGTCATAAAATTGACATTTTACGATCTCGCATGTTAAGTTGATAAAAAGTAATGTTTGAAAAATAAAAAGGAGGGAAGGCAATGGAGATACCCAAAAAGTATCAAAGGTTCATTGACCAGGGAGTTAAGGTAAGAACAGACAAGAATCTTAGTCAGAAAGATGAAGTAAAATTTACCTTTCCCCACCCTAATTATGAGTTAGTGAAGGAGTTTTTACTGGTGTTGGATCCCAAGGATTTTATTGGTTATGAGGTCGCCGTTTATATCTGGGGCAAATGCCAGACCCCTGAATGTTCAGAGGAATTTGGTGCGGAATTTTCCGGGGAATTTTTAACAAAAAACATCCGGAGGACTAAAGAATTTCAAAGCAATGGGGGTATTTTATACGTCCATGTTTGTCCCTATTGTTCCTTTAAAATGCTAGGGACATTAGGCTTTGGGGAGGAGGAATGTGGCTCGCCCCGACCAAATTGACGCGGTCAAAAATGAATTTTTACTTTATTGTTGACCTTCAAGAGACTGCTTCGGCAGTCTTTTTAAATTGACTTTTTATCTATTATTACGTATATTTAATAAGTAAAGGGATTTTTTAAATCCTTTTTATTATCTAAAATTATTCGTTATTCGTTTGTCGGTGTCGGTTAGTGTTTCGTTAGACGTTTATCGATAGACGAAACGAATGCCGAAACCGAATAACGTTTTACGACCATGAATGTAACCGAATTAGCCCGAAAATTGAAAGTCAACACCAATGAGCTTCTGGACATATTGCCGGAGTTTGGTTTTGATATTGGCAAAAGAGCAATTAAAGTTGATGAAAAAGTAGCGCAAAAAATTATTAAATTAGGCAATAAAATTCAAGACAGGCTGATTGCGCAGCAAAAAGAAAAAATGGCCAGCTTAGAAAAATTAACTGCGGTTGTGGCTGAACCAACGGAGCAGAAGGAAATTGAAATTCCCCCGGTGATTACGGTGAGGGAATTAGCCCAAGTAATAAACAGGCCGGTCAGCGAAGTTATTAAACAGTTGATGAAAAATGGGGTTTTGGCTTCTTTAAATGAAAGGATTGACTTTGAAACCGCAGCTATTATGGCTGATGAATTTGGCCTTAAAGTCGTTCCGGCCGAATCAGGGGATACCCAGCAATTACAGGATGTAGGCTTAAGAATTAAGGAAATTTTGGCTCAGGAAAAAAAGAGCCAGTTAAAGATAAGGCCGCCCGTTGTGGTGGTGATGGGTCATGTTGACCATGGTAAAACTAAATTATTGGATACGATCAGAAAAACCAATATCATTGATACTGAATCAGGCGGTATTACCCAGCATATCGGCGCTTATCAGGTGACTAAAAAAGGCAAGATACTTACTTTTATCGATACTCCGGGCCATGAAGCTTTTACTGCTATGCGCGCCCGCGGTGCCAAGGTAGCAGATATTGCTATTTTAGTCGTGGCAGCTAATGACAGTGTCAAACCCCAGACTTTAGAAGCGATTAAAATAATTCAGCAGGAACAGATTCCCATGATTGTCGCTATTAATAAAATTGATTTGCCGGAAGCGGATATTGAAAAAGTTAAAAAAGATTTGAGTTCTTTGAATCTGATACCTGAAGATTGGGGCGGCAAAACTATATGTCAGCCGATTTCAGCCAAAGGTAATATCGGCATTGATGATTTATTGGACACCATTATTTTAATTGCGGAAATGGAAAAAGATAAAATCGTCGCTAATCCCCAAGGCGCGGCCATTGGTACAATTATTGAAGCTCATATTGACAAGGGAGAGGGTCCTGTGGCGACTGTCTTGGTGCAGAACGGCACTTTAAAAGTCGGGGATAATTTATGCATTAACAATAATTTTTTTGGTAAAGCCAGGGCGCTTAAGGATTTTATGAACCGTGAGGTTAATGAAGTGAGCCCGGCCATGCCCGTTAAAATAATTGGTTTAAAATATGCGCCTAAAGTCGGCGATTTGGTGGAAGTAACTTGTGACATTGAACGCAGGCATAAAAAGTTCAAAGAGCATGAGCTAACCAAAGACAGCCAGCAGCTTTCTCGGGTTACTAAAAAAGCCGAAGAAACAGGCGATGAAAGCGTTAAAAGGCTGAATTTGATTATTAAGGCTGATGTCCTGGGTTCTTTGGAAGCAATTGCCGAGTCATTGGAGAAAATTGATTCCCGGGAAGTTAAAGCGAATATTCTTTCCAAGGGATTGGGTAATATCACTGATGCAGATATTGATTTAGCGGCTTCCAGCAATGCCATAATTTTAGGCTTTAAAGCCAAGGCTGCGCCTGTGGCCCTGGATTTGGCCCGGGAAAAGAAAGTGGAAATAAAATATTATGAGATTATCTATAAGTTAATTGAGGAAATCAAGGGTAAAATGTCTGCCCTGCTTGAGCCGGAAATTGTCAGAAAAGTTTTAGGCAAGGGCGAGGTCTTAGCCCTATTTAAATCCGAATCCAAAAAGGCAATCATTGGCGTAAAAATTTTAAGCGGTAAAATCAATAAAAACATTAAGGTGGATATTTATCATAAAAAAGAATTAGTGGACACGGCTGAAATTGAAGAAATTAAAATCGGCAAAGAAAAAGTCTCGGAAGTGGCAGAAGGACAGGATTGCGGTGTCAGCCTGCTAACTAAGCGAGAAATTTCCGTCGGTGACAGCTTGGAATTTTATCTGGAAGAAAAGATCATTAAAAAATTGTAATAAAAAAAGGCGATTCCGTGTAGCGGAACCGCCTGGTTGAGGCGCCTTAACTTAACTGTCCTGGCCCCAATAGTTTTTATTGCCACTCAGCCAGGAAATGGATTTGGCAATGCCACCTATGCCGAAGATGGCTCCTAGCCAACAGCCAATGCAGAAAATCAGGAGGATGAGCATTCTGCTGGCCAGGTACCAGTACTCGTGACAAAAGTAGTAAAGGCCCCAGCAGATAAAGAAAGCCGGCACCCCGAGGACGAGGTACATGACGGCTTTTCGGCTGTTGCGCGCTATGATGTAAAGGACGATGACGCCGATGCAGAGTAACAAGCCGATGAGGATCTTGCCGACTATATCCCAATGTTCATGGGCAAGATACAAAATGCCCCAGCAGATCAAAGCAGTAATACTGAACAGAACGAAATACAGCACTGCTTTGCGGAGTTTCCCCGTAATCAGGGAAAGGACGATGACGTGGAAACCGATTAGTATCCAGTAGTACGGATTAAAAACAGAATGAACGATAATGTCCCACATAATTACCTCCTTTTTTTATGGTCAATAGGTCAAAGTGATTGGATATTTCTTATTCAAATTATAGCACAAATTAAATATTTTGTCAATATTAAAAAATAACCATGTCTTTTATGGAAATAAAGCTAAATTTAGCCAATTTTGACGAAGAAGTGTTAAAAAGTCCGTATTTGGTATTAGTTGATTTTTGGGCAGAATGGTGCGGGCCATGTAAAATGATGGGGCCTGTACTTGAAGAGCTGGCTAAAGACTTTGAAAGTAAGGGCATTAAAATTACTAAATGTAATGTGGATGAGAATAATGAGCTGGCTCAAAAGTATGAAATTATGTCTATTCCGGCTTTTAAAGTTTTCAAAGGGGGCACTGTTGTCGACGAATGGGTGGGAGCGCAGCCAAAGGACGCGATTAAGCAGAGACTTGAAAAATTAATGTAATTTTATTAAATCACCAAGCATCAATAATCAATCATCAAACAATACCTAAAAGTTAAATTCTAATAACTTTTCGTTATTAATTATTTTAATTTATAATTTGTTTGATTATTGAAAATTGGTTATTGATTATTCTTCACTTATTATGTCTGAAAATATTTTCGATCTCATTATAATCGGCGGCGGTCCTGCAGGCTTAACTGCGGGGATTTATGCTTCGCGCCGTAATTTGAATAATTTAATAATTACTAAAGACATTGGCGGTCAGGCCAGCACGACCAATTTCGTGGAAAATTACCCCGGCCATGAAAAGGTCGGAGGTTTTGAATTAATGCAAAAATTTCAAAAACAGGCTGAAGGATTTGGCAGTCAGTTTAAATATGAAGAAGTTGCCCATGTCCAAAAAACAGCAGATAAATTTATAATCGATACAGTTTCTGGTAATCAATATTCGGCTTTAGCTTTGATCTTAACTTTCGGCAAAACCCCCAGCAATTTAAATGTTCCGGGTGAAAAGGAATTTGCCGGCCGGGGAGTGTCTTATTGCGCCACTTGTGACGGACCGCTATTTCGTAATAAAACAGTGGCTATCGTGGGGGGCGGCAGTGCAGCTTTGGAATCCGCTGATTACCTGGCGCAAATCTGTAAAAAAGTTTTTCTGATCCATCGCCGTAATGAATTTCGCGGTGAAGAAGTTTTAGTCAATCGGGTCAAGGGCTTAAAAAACGTGGCTATAATTTTAGGCAAAGTAATTGCCAAAATTTCAGGAGAAAAATTTGTTAAAACTGTTGAAATTGAAGATGTTGATACTAAAAAGAAAGAAGAATTGGCTGTTGACGGTATTTTTATTGAAATCGGCCATAGCGTTAACGCCACGCCCATCAAAGAAATTGTTAAGGTTAATGCCAATAATGAAATTATCGTGGATGTGGACTGCCAGACCAGCGAAACAGGGATTTTTGCGGCCGGGGATGTAACCAATATTAAATACAAACAGATAGTAATTTCTGCCGGCGAAGGCGCGAAAGCGGCTTTGTCAGCTTATAAATATATTCAGCGAATTAAAGGGAATAAAGAGCCGATTTTTGACTGGGGGAAAAAGTAAGGCTAAGGGCTAAAATATAAATTTTAAATGTTGGAATATTTTTTATGAGGATGAAGAAAATAATAGAAGTTTGCGCCTCCGCTATCATTTATTATAAGAATCGGTTCTTAGTGCTCTATGATCATAAATACCATCATTATGTTTTTGTTCAGGGTCATCAAAAACGAGGTGAATCCTTAAAACAGACGGTTTTACGAGAAGCCAAAGAGGAAACAGGATATTTAAATTTTAAGTGTTTAAAAAAGCTAGGGAAGTTTCAGTACTCTTTTAGGAAGGGAGAGGTTTTGATTACGAAAGTAATTAATTGCTATTTGTTACTATTAATTAATAAAGAAAAAGGTCGTGTTATTAAACTAGCACATGAAGATTTTACTACGCAGTTGATGCATTTTCAAAAGGCTAATCGGTTGTTAAAATGGAACAAAGATAAACAATATTTAATCAACTCTAGAAATTATTTGAAAAATAATGAAGTCTGAAGTTTGAAGTCCCAGCCTTCGCTCTGCGGAGCTACGGCCGACAGGCGAAGTTTGAAGGTTGAATATAAAGTAAAATGGGGCTAAACGCCCTTTTTTATTTTATGAAAAACCGCCCCGTACCATCTTGTACAGGGCGTGAGCGTTTAGGGCGAAGCTCTTGGGATAGCGCATTATAATACGATGAATAAATAAAAATCGTTTATTAAAGAAAAAGCTTTTGAACTAAAATTCAATAACTTCCGCCTTCGGCGACTTACTTTTTTATAACTGAAAAAGTAAGCAAAAAAGTTTTGGGGGCCCTCAATGCGCTAGTGCATATGGGTTTGTTCGTAGCATTGATAGCGACGCTTATTCGGCCCCCCAAACCCCCAGGGAGGGTTGAAAAACGGTAATTGCGATAATATTAATTAAAACGTAACGCGGGCGTAGCCTACAAGATAACTACCGCCGGCTATTTTGCCGGCGGTAGTTTGTTTGGACTTTTTTTAATTATAAGATAAAATGGAATTAAGGAATTCCGCCAAAGGCGGATCAGCCTTCGGCTGAAAGGATTAAGCAAAAATATGACTGAGGATAAATCGCAGGAATTTATTAATAGGGATTTTATTTATGCCATTGTGGGCGCCACCAATAATCAGGAGAAATATGGTTATAAGGTTTTGGTTGATTTGAAACAAAAGGGGTACAAGGTGGTGCCTATTAATCCTAAATATCAGGAGGTGGCAGGCTTGATCTGTTATCCCGCTTTAGTTTCATTGGATGAAAGGCCTGATGTTGTGGTATTAGTATTAGGTGAGGCCAATGCCCTAAAAATTGTGCAGAATTGCATTGATTCTGCTTTAAATAAACTTTGGTTTCAACCCGGATCTGAATATGACGAGGCAGTTAGCCTCGCTAAATCAGCCGGATTAGATATAATCACGGGTAAGTGCATCATGGAAGAGACAGATAAGACTACCTAAAAAGATGAAAGCCTGCCTACGTTCATCTTCGATGAGCTACGGAGGGCAAGGAGGGGAAAATGGATGCAACAAAGCATTGCTTTGTGGTGCAGGGCAGGGTCTGTTTTCCCTCCGGGGAAATTGATCCTGACAATTGTACCTTGGCTGACTTTCGATCTATTGTCGGCCGAGGTCCGCTGACATTTTCAGGGGAAAGATCAAATCAACTGATATTTCCTCATGTGCTGGGCAATTTAAGTCTTTTTTTCCTGCCTGATGAGGAAATAGACGAACAGGCTAAAGTGCAGATGTTCTGGATTCAGCTTAAGGAAAAAATTCCCCTGGGGCAATTAATCAGGCAGTATAAAATACAGCCCAAGTTAATTGTCCAGGAAGTCGATGACGGCAGCGGCGGATCAGAAATGGTTTACACTGCCTTATTCAGCCCGACTTTCGGGGTGGAATTTGATCTGCAGACAAAGCTGGTCAGCACGTATGTCTTTGCCAATATGAGTCATGTGCTAAATTGTCCCTGCCCTAGTTGCACTTTGGTCAGGCAGCAATTTGGCCTGCCTCATACGGCTTAAACAAACTAATCACCCTTGCACTGCGAGGGTGATTTAAATTTGAAAAAAATACTGATTTGATGTAAGATTAAAGCAAATTTAAAGTAAAATTAGCTAATAGCATATGGCGTAAGTCATATAGCTATTGGCCATAAGTAAAAAATATGAAGACATACAACCCGGGGGAAATTGAACCCAAGTGGCAAAAATACTGGGAGGATAATAAATTACACCAGGCCGAGGACTTTTCCAAGAAGCCCAAGTATTTTTGTATGATTGAATTTCCATATCCGTCAGGCGAGGGCTTGCATGTGGGGCATCCGCGTCCTTATATTGCCTTGGATATTTTAGCGCATAAAAGGAGGATGCAGGGCTTTAATGTTTTATATCCGATCGGCTGGGACGCGTTTGGTTTGCCGGCGGAAAATTATGCGATTAAGACCCAGACTCACCCCAAAATTTCCACGGCTAAAAATATTGCCAATTTTACCAGGCAGATAAAATCCCTGGGATTGTCTTTTGATTGGACGCGGGAAATTAATACTACAGACCCCGGGTATTATAAATGGACCCAATGGATTTTTTTGCAATTATATAAAAAAAATCTGGCGTATAAATCAAAAATGGATATTAATTGGTGCCCCAAATGTAATATCGGCTTGGCTAACGAGGAAGTGGTCAACGGCAAATGCGAGCGTTGCGGCGGGGAGGTCATCCGTAAAGAAAGGGAACAGTGGATGCTGAAAATTACCGAATACGCCGATCGCTTAATAGCTGATTTGGATACGGTAGATTATTTGCCTAAAATAAAAAAACAGCAAATTGACTGGATCGGAAAAAGCTATGGCGCCCAGGTTGTTTTTAAAATTAAAAGTAAAACCATGCTTAAAGGCGAACACATGTATGATTTGGCGGTCTATACGACCAGGCCTGATACTTTATTCGGCTGTACTTATATGTGTGTGGCGCCGGAGCATGAATTGATTGATAAATTTAGAGATCAAATTGATAATTATAACGATGTCTTGGATTATCGCGAACAGACTAAGCACAAAACAGAATTCGAAAGGTCAAATTTGGAAAAAACCAAAACCGGCATTGAATTAGCTGGTTTAAAAGCTATTAATCCGGTTAGTGGCGAGGAAATTCCGATATTTTCCGCTGATTATGTTTTGGCTTCTTATGGCACCGGCGCCATTATGGCGGTACCGGCTCATGATCAGCGCGATTATGATTTTGCTAAAAAATTTGATTTGGTGGTCAAGGAAGTAATTTCCGGCGGGGATATCAGTAAAGAAGCCTGGATCGGTGAGGGCGAATTAGTAAATTCAAATTTTCTTAACGGGTTAGAAGTTGCTCAGGCCACCGGTAAAATTATCTCCTGGCTGGAACAAAAAAAAGTTGGTTTCGGCACAACCAATTATCATTTACGTGACTGGATTTTCTCCCGTCAGCATTATTGGGGGGAACCAATACCGATTATTATTTGTCCGCATTGCGGTCAGGTTCCGGTTGATGAAAAAGATTTACCCGTGCTTTTACCTGAAGTTGAAAATTATCACCCGACTGATACCGGCGATTCTCCTTTGGCTTTAATTTCCGACTGGGTTAACGTACCTTGTCCCAAATGCGGGGAAGATGCCAGGCGCGAAACCGATACTATGCCTCAATGGGCAGGCTCATCCTGGTATTTTTTGCGTTACCTTGATCCGCATAACGACAAGGCTTTGGCTGATCCGAAAAAATTAAAATACTGGACTCCTGTTGATTGGTACAATGGCGGTATGGAACATACAACTTTGCATTTATTGTATTCCCGTTTTTGGCACAAATTTTTATATGACATTAAAGTCGTACCGACTTCTGAACCCTATGCGAAACGCACTTCTCACGGTTTAATTTTAGGTGAAGACGGCGAGAAAATGTCAAAGTCACGTGGCAATGTGGTTAATCCTGACAGCGTAGTCAAAGAATATGGCGCTGATTCATTGCGCGTATATGAAATGTTTATCGGTCCCTTTGATCAGCCGACACCCTGGAGCACCCAAGGGGTGGTTGGCGTGCGCCGGTTTATAGAAAAAGTCTGGCAGATTGGTACTAATTTGGATAAAATAGCCAGAACCGACGACGACGATTTGGTCAGGTTGTTTCATAAAACTATCAAGCAGGTGACTGAACAAATTGAATCTTTGGATTTGAATACTTGCGTGTCTTCGTTTATGATTTTGGCCAATAAATTTAGCGAAGAAGGCTGTAATCAGGAAATTTTTGAACAATTTTTAAAAATATTTGCGCCGTTTGCTCCGCATTTTTGCGAAGAGCTCTGGCATAATTTGGATCATAAAAAATCTATTTTTCTGGAAAAGTGGCCCGAGTATAATGCCGAGCTGATTAGAATGTCAGCCATTGAAATCGGCGTGCAAATAAATGGTAAAATGCGCTCCAAGATTTTTGTGACTGAAGATATGAATGAGGCTGAAATAAAAAAAGTTGTTTTAGCTGATGAAAAAGTTAGAAAATGGATGGAAGGTTCTGAAGTTAAAAAATTCATTTACGTGCCGGGGAAAATTGTGAACATTGTGATATGAGGCTGAGCTGCAAAGCGACATCCTGCAATGTGGAAAACCCGATGTCCGATTGTTTAAAATTTAGTCTGATTATAAATAAAAATCCTTCGTGAAATGGGTTTTTATTTTTGGCATTTTTGGAAGTAGCTTTTTTTAGCTAAATTCGTTACAATATAACCAGATTAAGCTTAAAAGCCTGGCGCATGTTAAGACAAGGTTCAACTATTATTTTAATTACAATTTCTATATTCTAGAAACGTTTTTGACGTTTCTTTTTTTAATAATAAATCTATGGAAAAAATATGGATTTAAAGCTTAAAAATACCCGTTGCTGGCACGAATTAATTAATAAAAAATTTGTAGCGGTTTATATTGCTTTGGTCCTGGTGTTATTAATTAACCAGGTGGTGTTCACTGTCTTATTAAAGGATAGGGAGACGGCAAAAGCTGCAACTCCGCCTGCGTTTACTTTAAAGGTAAAGCAACTTAATGGTGTCGGAGCCAACGCCAAAATAATGGTTGATTTTGATCAGAATGTTTATACTACTTTCGGCTCAAGCGGAGCTTTGAATAATGTTGATCCTGACATGGTGGAAGGTGGCGGTAGTGCTGGACTATCAATTATTGCAATTGATCATATAGCTGGTACCAGGGTGGCGATTTTAACTACAAGTGCAGATTTAAATGTAACGGTTCCTAATCAAGTTTTGATATCATGTAATGCTGATCAGGTTTATAATTCTTCTAACCAAAAATGTTTTCAGACAGGAACAGATGTTAACGCTGCCGCAACTGATCTTATAGCGCCGACCTTAAGTAATTGGGACTTAGATATGAATGCCGGCACTTTAGCATTAAATTTTTCAGAACCAATGGATTTTACATTTGATTTTGATGAAACACTATTAACAATCGAGGATGCGACTGCGGCTACTTTCTATACTTTAACGGATAGCATTGGCAGCTGGACTGCTCCCGGTGTTTTTACGGTAACTTTATCTCCCGCTGATATTAATCAGATTAAAGCCATTAGTGGATTAGCTGAAAATATGGGTAATTCATATTTAACAATTACTGATATAAGCGGTCTTAAGGATGCTGTACAAAATGACATGGTAGCCGGAGTAAATGGCGTTCAAGTTAATATTTATACAGCAGACACAACACTGCCGACAGTTAGTGGCAATAATTTACACACAGATTTTTCAGGCTGCACAGCGCCTAATTTATGTTTGGCAACTGAAGCCATAATTTTTACTTGGGATAATGGTGCCGGAGGAGATAATCCTACCGGTTATAATGGAGACCTTTCTTCAGTTTCCGCCGAGCTAAACCATTTTAGCGGTAGCGCTTCGCAATCGTTTTATGATGATGGTACTCACGGCGATTTAGCGGCAGGAGATGGCATTTGGTCGTATGCTCTAGCTGTTTCTTCAACTGGTGACTATAGCGATATTTTATTTTATATCAGGGTCGCTGACTATGCTGGCAATTTAAGCCTCCCCCAATGCGGCAGGGAAATAGTTTGCGCCTGCGGCGACAAGGTGATAGCGGATTACACTTTTGGCGCTGACCTTGACTGTCTAACGGGCGGTGATGGATTAGTCATAGATAAAGACGGGATCACTATTGATGGCGGTAATCATACAATTACCGGCACATATGCCACCCCTGGTACGGATTTAATAACGGGGCAGCATGGCATTATAAATATTGACCATAGCAATATCACTATCAGGAATTTAATAATTAAGGACTTTTTCTACGGCATTGCCGAAGGCGGTCTTACGGGGGCGTTATCTAATATTACTATTCAGGATAGCAGTGTAATCAATACCACAAAATATGCAATTTCTTTCATATTTCCAATCGGGATTGTTATTGCTAACAGCGATACAAATATAATTTCAGGGACTACTGTGACTGGCTATTCCACTGCAATAGGTATGCTGGCTACCGCAAACAATAATATTTCCTCGAATATTGTTAGTACCAACGGTATTGGCATCGATTTATCCGGAGGTATTTTACCTGGTGCTCTTTCGTTTAATTCAACCATTGCTAATAATACTATTAAGCTGTCTAATACATCGGCATTAAAAATTCCGCAGATTGTAGCTGACTCGACTGTTACTATTTCAGGCAACACTTTTTTATACAATCGACTTGATATAGAAAACGCTGTGGATGGTGCTGGTGTGAGTTATAATTATTCTAATAACCATTCTTCACACAATATTAATAACAGAATGATAAATTTTGCCGCAGAACCGGTCACTAATTTACAGCTGGGTGTGGATACTGCCAATTTTGTTTTTGATATGAGAGACGAGGCCGGCCTTGCCTGCCCCGCTCCCGGTTGCACATATAATATTGTAACCAGCCCGTCGGAAGTAATTACAATTACTCCTGCCGGCAGTTCTATCTCCGGCAGTTTTACGCCGACAAAATACGGCATTTATACTTTACAGATTACAGTTACTGATAGTAATGGAAATGTTGGGAAAAGAAATATACCATTTTATGTATATTCCGTGGGCGGAGCAAACGATTTGGCAACAGCAGAAACTACTTATTATTTTAGACCGGGAGTTGATTCGACTCATGGTCAATCTAAAGGAGCAGACGCACGTTCATTGTTGCTTACTCCGCCGACAGCAATTGAAACAGAACAATGCTCTCAGTGGGTAATAAATTTTATTGATGAGCTTCCCGACTATCCGTTTGGCGCAATTACTCAGCAAGATTTTAATTTCTGGGGCAAATCGGCAGGACATTCTTTTTCTTATTTATTTAGATTCTGGAATTCAAATCAGTATGTACAGAATGATATTGGTGCTTATGGAGCTTATACATATCTAGACACAAATTTTAGCGGTTTAACTTGGAATATGGAATATCCTTATTCGTGGTATCATTCGGTTTTTGAATATGGCAAGCCTTTTCTTACAAATAATAACCCCTATATTACGTCACAAGTGACTCAAGTGCCTCCCGATCCGTTTAGCACCGCCACGATTACTCACACTTATACCACTACTCCTGCGGTTAAATATTTTTCCAATTCTGATGTCTTGCTTCTGGCAGCCAATCCCTCTGCGCCTGGTTCAGCGTTGGCCACCCTTGTTTTAGACGGCACATATGCTTCAGACAATTCAATTAATGTAACTTTGGCTAACTATAAGTATCCCTTTAGTGCTGAAATAACCAGAATAGATTCTGACGGCACAGCTACCCTAATGGCAAGTAACGTTACCACTATAACCACTTTTAATTCAGTTAATATGGAGTTGACGCCTAACAGCGGTTATGTTGACGTTGATATAGATACCTGGCAGTTAGCCGGTGATTTTTACAAGAAATGGACTGAAACTGGTAGTATTCCGCTGATAACTGTAAATCATACAGTTGGTGATCTGTTGCCAAATACCTTATATTCGGCAACAGTTAATGGTGCAGTTGTTAGTTCTGGCTATTCAAATGGTGCTGGTAAATTCAATTTTAATTATTCTAGTAATAGCTACAATTCATTAAAGACATTTGAAGTTGGCAAGGCTTTTACTGCCGGTTCGCTGCCGCATGTAGACTCCCCAAGTGTTATTACAAATTTATCGGTAAAAGCTGATTCCACGGGCAGAGTTACGATAACCTGGCTGGATCCTACGGATGCAGACCTGAAAGAAATTGTAATTACAGAAACTTCGGCAAACAACCAGACTCAAACTATTGTTATTGCAGCCGGCAAAGAGTCCGCAGTTCTTACCGGCAGAGCAGTCGGTTCCGAATATAAATATTTTATCAGAGCTGTAGATATTAGCGGTTTGGCAAGTACTGGAGTTACAATTACCATTACTATTCCCCGACAAGGTGAAACTCAGTCCGGTGAATCAGTTTTGTCTGCTCCTGAAGAACCATCAGGGTTAACTTTGCCGGATGGCGTCAATGTGGGAGATTCGATAAAAGTTTCAAATTCAACAACAGTTTATTTTGTTGATACTGATAAACGTCGCCATACTTTCCCGAATGAAACAACATATTTTAGCTATTTTTCAAGCTTCAACGGCATTAAAACTATATCTTTAAGCACTCTGGCTCGGATTACCCTTGGTAAAAATGTTACGGTCCGGCCCGGAACCTGGCTGGTAAAAATTCAGTCTGACCCCAAAGTCTACGCGGTTGAACCCTATGGTGTCTTAAGGTCGATTTCCAGTCAAGCAGTTGCCGCCGCTCTTTATGGGGCTGATTGGAACTCCAAAATTGCGGATATATCGCCGGCGTTTTTCGTGGATTATCAGATTGGCTTAGACGTTTCGACCGCTGTTCATCCCACAGGTGTCGCTTTCTCTTATCAAAACGATTCTAAGGTTTATTACGTTGAGCAGAATAATAAAAGATATATTTCGACCGAGGTATTTATCAATAATAAATTTCGGGACATGTTTATAATAAGAAAAGTATCTCCTGATATTGCTTATGCGAACGGTACTGATTTACCCAACCTGAATATAGAAGAAATAGTTACCACACGATAAAATAGTAAAATATAAAAAAGCCCCGTGTCTTTAGGACTGCGGGGCTTTTTTATATACTTAGCATATTGCGTATGGCTATTTGCCATAAACCAAACCTGGACCGATTTTAAGGTATTGTTTTATTAGCCAGTATTTACTATAATAAAGTCATAAGAAGCATAATAAGATAGGACATGCGAGTTTCAAGATTAGCAATCACTTCAGCTAATTACTCCTTTATATATAAAAGAGAAATTTTTGGTTTCTCTTCTTTTTTTATTAATTAAGTTTAGCTAAAATCTATGAACTTAAAACCAAAATGCAAGCCAGCCTGGCACGAATTATTCCACAAGAAAATTGTGGCTATTTATATTGCCTTGGCGCTGGTCTTATTGATTAACCAGATTGTTTTCACCTATGTTTTGACAGACAGGGAAAAGGTTAAGGCCTTTGATACTACTATATCCGCTTACGCGCAGTCAATTTCCAATCTGGGCAATCAGACAGTAAGTGCCGGTACTAATGATGTGGTTTTGGCTGAATTTTTTATGCCTGATGCCATGTATTTTAATGAAAATGTCGCCTGTAATGGAAGTATGGTCGGCAACCCCTGCGTCACTATAATTGATGCCAATGGCGCTCTTGACGGCACGTCTGGCGCAGATGATGATGGTTTTAGCTATTTTTGGCAAGTAGAACCTCAGGGCAGATTTTTTAGAAATAAAGTCCGTAAAGCTGATAAAATTTGTTATGATAATGCGGTTACCCCAACTTGTGTTTATTATGAGCCCGATTTTGTAGCTGCCCCTGGTGGTGGTGAAAATCCACCTGAAAATTGTCCTGGTTCAGATGGTAATGAGGTGTATCTTATAGGTGCTGCTTGTGCTCTTGGTACTGACTGGGCTGGCGGGGCTGATGGCTGGTCCCATTCGGAAATTATGAATACTGATGATGCTGCAATTTATTCTTATGACTGGTGCGGCGGACCGACTGAGCCTGGTTGTGGCTCTGTTGGTCCTTTGGCTGCTTTTAATACAAATGCAGTAGGAGGAACTTTATATTTTGAAAATTCCGGGGTATGCGGAGGCACTAATGGACTTACTTTTGAGGCAGATATTGAGCCGGTTTGGGATGATGTTTTTGCCACATCTGGCTTGGGTACAGCTGCTAATTTTGATCCCGGTATTGATACGATTTATTGGGATCCGAGCCATTGTCTGACTACTAATACCACGTGTACTAGCGGCGGTTGCGCAGGAAATATCGCAAATAGCGGGGCTCCGTTCATGCCATACTTTTTAAATGATGGAACGTCTTGCGGAACAGCCAATACCAGTGACGGTGTCTGGGAATACCCAGAACCGATTTGGAATGATTTGCCTTCTGGCAATGATGGCACTTATGATACAAGTACCAGTGATGTAGCGTATTGGGACCCGAGCGGTTGTTTGTCAGACGGATCTTCAACTGGTATCCCTCTTTTAAATCCAGGACAGCTGACTGAAACTTTAAGGTTAGTTACTGCAAAATTTGATACTGAGGTTCAGCCAAAGATAGATTCAACCGCTTGTTATCATGGGGCGGATAGGGCAGTTGATTGTGATGGTAGTGATACTAACGATGTGGGATTTTGCGATTTGATCAGCAATGGCGATAGTCTGACACCTTTGAATGGAACAGAAAATTTATGTACTGACAGTTTGACTGTTCCCACCAGGGTTTTCGTACATAGCGGATATACTTCTAAATGCAATACCGCAACCGGAACTTGGGAGAGTTTAAGAAACCCGTCAATTGCCGGAAGTTATACTGATGTTGCCAGCAATTGGGCTTATTTAGAAAGTAACGGCACTCCTGGCTGGCAAATTGGCGAAGATCTTTATAATGATTTTTATGATACCAATGGCAATCCCGGTACTGTTTATGATAGAGGTATTAATGCAACTATGAGCCAAGGAGCTGCTTTTCCGGTCTGGCCGGCAAATGCAACATATTTTGATACTGATAGCAGCGGTAATTTTGATAATGGTGAGCCGGTTGTCATTGATATGGATAGTGATGGGTTTTACAGTTTAGGCGATACCGATGTTTATTCTAGTGGGGCTGTTCTTGGTGACCCCTTAATTTCCTTGACTGGGGCGACTGGTCCGGCTGGTTCCTCTGTGTATTACGTTGATTATAATAATGATTCTAGTTTTAGTTGTGCTGATTCTATTTGGGAAGATGCCGGTAATATCCAGGATGGAAATATTGATAACGGCGTTGTTGACATGCCGTATGATTTATTTAATGCTTTAGCCTTAAATAATCTGGGGTCGGCTCAGCTGTCTTCTGATATTACTAATTTGAGGGTATATGGTGATTTTTGGTGGTGGAACGGAATTTTTGGTTATCAATCTGACGGACGTTGTGGCCAGGCAGGCGGAATAGGCGATGAAGTATTTGCCAAAATGGGTCTTTCTGGCAGTAATACCTGGGTTAGTAATAGTTTGGATCCTAATCAGGTAGTAGCTGGTAATGTGACACCGTTTTACAGGGCTTGTCTTGTGGGTGATATTACTCCGGAAGCAATAAATGGCAGGACCATTCAATTGCAATTTCCTCAACTCTATGACCAAAATTCCAATGGCTTATATAATGTTGGAGACAAAGGCCTATTCTTTAATTCAACAAATGACGGCTTAACTGACGCTGCTTATGATCTGCCTTATACTATTACCATTCAAAGTAGCAATTATATAAGCTATGGCGGCGGTACAACTACTCCGGCAGATACAACTGCGCCCGGTATGGTGACTAATGTAGTTATCAGTGCAAATTCGAGCGGTAATGTTACAATCAGCTGGCAAGATCCGACTGATACTGATTTAAGCCAGATTTTGATTGAAGAAATGGTAAATGGACAGGTTTTGGGAGACTATATTTCTAAAGGCGTGCAAACAAAGACCTTAACCGGTCGTATTGTCGGTAAAACATATTCTTACCGTCTGAGAGCTCAGGATACCAGCGGTAATTTGGGCATTGGCTTGTATTATTATATTACCATTCCGGTTACGGGCGAAGCCCAGGCTGAAGCGCAAGCTTTGCCTGCGCCAGAAGCGCCAGGTTTGATTTTGCAGGATCCTGAGCCAGCCGGCTCTTTGCCTCAAGATGTAAAAGTCGGGGATTTAGTCAAATCCGCTCAAGCCGGTGCTATATATTTCATTGACCAGGATAACCGTCGTCATGTATTTCCCAATGATAAGGTGTATATGAGTTATTATCCTGATTTCAATAATATCGATACTCTTAGCGACACGACTTTGGCAGCCATACCTTTGGGCAGTAACGTGACCATGAGGCCTGGTACCTGGCTGGTTAAAATCCAGTCTGACCCTAGAGTCTATGCGGTTGAACCTTATGGCGTCTTGAGGTGGATTTCCAGCGAAGCAGTGGCTAATGCTCTTTATGGAGCTGATTGGAATAGTAAAATAATTGATGTGGAATCTACATTCTTTATTAATTATCAGACCGGCGCAGCAATTATTAGTAATGTTCATCCGACCGGAGCTGCGTTCTCATATGCGGGTGAAACGAAAATTTATTATGTTGATCAGGGTAAGAAAAAATTAATTTCCACTGACGTCTTTATCAATAATAAATTCCAGAACAAGTTTATTATCCGCAATATTGATAAGGCCATAACTTACGAAGACGGTGACGCTTTGACCAAACTGAATATGGAGGCAATTATGACTTTGAAGTAAGATTGTAAGATAATAAAAACCCCGTGCCTGAAAAGGTGCGGGGTTTTTGGTATAATATATATAATAACCAATAATCAATATCCAATAATCAAACAAATTCAAACAATCAAATTCCAAATCCAAAACAGTATGAGTAAATCGAAAATATTTTTCTATTCCTGCCTCTTTTTTATAATCGGAGTTTTTATCCGTTCGGTTTGGGCGCTGGATTTTTCTGTAAGTTATTTTATTTTCCTGGTTGCGCTCCTGGCGCTAATTTTTGGTTTAAAAAATCGCAATACTTTTGTTTCGGGTATCTGGTTGCTGGCTTTATTTTTCGGTATTGTTCGTTATCAGGTTTCTTTACCGCAAACTACACCGCTGGATATCAATTATTACAATGGTTCAAAAGCCGAATTTATTGGTCTGGTAGCTAAAGAACCTGATCAGCGGGAAGATAAGGTTAAATTAGAAATTAATACTCAGACTGTAAATAGGGGAGGCCAAGAGGAAAAAGTTAAGGGTAAGGTGTTAGTGACAACTTATTTGTTTCCCGAGTATAAATACGGAGACAAATTAAAAATAGTCTGCGATTTATTGCAGCCGGAGCCGATTGAGGATTTTCGTTATGATCAATATTTGTCCCGTTATGAAATTTATTCAGTTTGTTATTCTCCCAAAATAATTCAACTGGCTGAAAATCAGGGTAATTTCTTTTTAGCCAAAGTTTATAGCTTGAAAAATTATTTTATTAGACGGATAAATAAAGTCTTGCCCGAGCCTCAGTCTTCATTTTTAGGCGGTCTGCTGATTGGCGCCAAACGAGCCATTCCGGCAGATTTGCAGTCTTATTTTAATAAAACCGGCACCACTCATATTGTCGCTGTTTCCGGCTATAATATTACCATTATCGCCACTTTTTTAATGCTTATTTCCGGGCATTTAGGACTTGGACGTAAAAAATCAATTTGGCTGATTCTGGGGTTTTTAGTTGTTTTCTTAATGATAACCGGACTTCAGGCTTCAATTTTGCGGGCGGCAATTATGGGAACCATTGTTTTATTAGCCGGGTATCTTGGCCGTATGAGCAAAGTAAAAAATGTCCTGGCTTTAGCGGTGGTCATTATGCTCCTTTTTAACCCCAAACTTTTGGTTTATGACTTGGGTTTTCAGCTGTCCTTTCTGGCGACCTTGGGATTGGTTTATTTAAACCCGGTTTTGGTTAAACTTACCAAAATTGAAAATTGTAAATTGCCAATTGTAAAATTAATCGCAGGCGATTATTTACTGACCACTTTGTCGGCCATCATCATGACCCAGCCAATAGTTTTATATCAATTTGGTAAAATCTCTTTAATTGCCCCAGTCGCGAATATCCTGGTTTTACCGTTTATTCCGATTGCCATGCTCCTAGGTTTTATCACGGGTTTGGCAGCCATGATTTGGGCGGGTCTGGGCTGGGTGCTGGGCTGGTCAGTTTGGCTGGTTTTGAGTTACATCATTTTAGTGCTGGAAAAATTGGCCGGTTTGAATTGGGCGTATTGGGAGATCCCGAAAATCGGGGTCTGGCTGATGGCGGGAATGTATTTAATTTTGGTCGTTGTAATTTATTTAAGTTCGTCGCGTAGGAAAGACGCTGACAGAGCTTAGCTCACGGTACCGAGAGCTAAGCTCTGTCTTCCTCCTTTTAACAAGGCAACGTTTTTTAGTGTCATTTGCGGATAATAGTTAACAAAAAGTTAAAAACATGTTATAATGCAATTAAAGAATAATAATCGCATCAAAATGTCTACATTTTGGGGGAATTTTTTGATTTTATTTAAGTCTTATATGATTATCAATAGGAATTAGTGTTTTGGTTGACACTATTTTTTATTTTAAGTAAAAAATTAATAATTAAATATATTAAATTTAAAGACTAGAAAATTAACAAAAAAACTATGTCTCAAAAAGTCAAAAAACAATTTTTCAGGATCCTGCCCTGGTCGGTGGTGGGGTTAATGGTGATTACTTTACTTGTGGGTGTTTCAGTTAATTTATCATCTTCGGTTTTAGCGGCTGATACGATTAGTTCGGCAACTTATATTGATGCTGACGGCGATGGATCAGTGGACCATATTAAAATCACCTTTGATACAAATATCACCCAGTGTGATTATGAAGGTGGTGATTGGGGCGTTAATACTGCAGGAGATTTTAATATTTCCATTACGGGTATTGATACCGGTGATCCCGAGGGTACCGGTGAAGGCGCTTGTGACGGTTCTGATGCGATTGTTTATGTCAGTGTAAGCGCTGATGCTTCGGAAACCGGCAGTTCGGCTGATCCTGATATTTCATATACAGATCAGGGCAGTCTTGGCGATTTGATGGATAGTGCCGCAATAACTGATAAAAATAATATTGTGGCCACAGACGCTGCTGCGCCCGTGGTAATTAATACAATTGATTATTATTCTTCAGGTTCTGATGGTACTGTCGACAGCTTTGATGTTTATTACTCTGAAAATGTAACTTTTAACGGAGCTGATTTGACTCAATTTGCTATAGTTAACCAGGGTTTAACTGGGTTTGATAGTGACGGCAATCCGGATGCAGTCAGTGGTAGCGGTACGAGCACTTTGACTTTCACCACCAGCGGTACCACTTGGTTGACCGGTGTTCTAGCTACGACTAATGTTGAACCAACCCTGGCCTATACCCAAGGCGTTGCTGCTAATAGGGTTCAGGATTCTGTTCTCATTCCCAATTATGCTGCGAATTTTGGGGCAACTTCAATGTATGATTATGCCCAGCCGGTACTTGATGCTTCTTCAGCAGGGAATCTTGAATATTATAATTATAATAGCACTGGTCCGGCAGATGCAGTATCATTTTATTTTACCGAACCCGTTGATTATATTTATAATGATGCTGATTGGCTAGTAACTGCAAATGCTTTAACCGGTTTAGACGTGACTAAATGCCTTGAAGCAGGAGACGGTTATTATAACGGCTGTGTGGCAGCCACCGCTAATGGCTGGGTAGAATTATTAGCCGCAGGCACTACATCTTTAACGGGTATTTCCGGTGATGTGTTGGGTGAGCCTGATGTTACTTATAGTGGTGGTGGTATAATGGACACCAATTTGAATTCTGCGCCTGGTTTTGGGCCATTGCCTTTAACTGACTATGCTCAACCATATCCTGTTTCTGCTGGCTATGTAGATAATAATGGCGACGGACAAATTGACGGCGCCGGCATCCAATTCAGTGAAAATGTAACTTATACTTATCTGGGTACAGACTGGAGCGCATCTACTGCAGGGGAAATAACAAATTTTGCCCTCACTGGCGTTGATCTTATTACTTGTCCGCTAGGTGTTTGTACTAATATTAATTTGGTACCATTTACTGCGACCGCAGACGCCGATATTACAGGAGCTCCCACTGGTAATAATCCTGACTTGGATTATGTTCTAGGAAATGCTATTAGCGATACATCTGCCGCTACCAATGGTGCTACTAATTTTAACCTGGCAGATATTGATGACTTAGCTGCTCCGGTTGTGACTGATACTTATTATGAGGATTCTGATAGTAATGGTACAGTTGATCGCATAACAATGGACATGACAGTAGATGAGGGTTTAACCTGCAATTTTGCTGTAGGGGATTATGCTTTAACCGCGGGCGATATTTTAAATGACACTACGCCTACGGGCTGCAGCGTTTCAGGTAATGAAATCTATATTGACGTTAATGGTGAGTCTAACGTGACAGGCGGTGCAACAGATCCGACAATAGCCTTTACCAATTTTGCTAATGTTTATGACAACAGTACAAATAACAATAATGTAAATGATTTTGGGCCTCTTTCTGCTTCGGATGGCGCTCGACCTTTTATTTGGGCAGTCGAGACTGACGATTCTGATGGTAATGGCATGATCGACACGATTAATATCAGTACCTCAGAAGACTTAAATGATGATTTTGGAGATATAACAGCTACCGTTGGAGCGTATACTGTTTCTAGT
>JAPLYC010000011.1 GCA_026395755.1 Candidatus Parcubacteria bacterium
AACACTTGTATCGGAACGCTTTGGCACTTGGCCTTGAAATAGCCGGCCAAAACATTCACCGCCAGAGGCGCCTGGTAACGGGTAAGATAATCCGT
Source organism: Candidatus Parcubacteria bacterium (assembly GCA_026395755.1). Classification (GTDB taxonomy): domain Bacteria; phylum Patescibacteriota; class Patescibacteriia; order CAIXNZ01; family CAIXNZ01; genus JAPLYC01. Next base: position 96 of record JAPLYC010000011.1, read on the forward strand.
GGAAATCAGATTGACGAGAATAACATTCAATCCCATGACACACCCCCTGAATTATTGTTTGACGCGGAAGTTGTTTGAAATTGTCAAATAACTAACCAATATTTTAAAAAAAACAGCGGCCCCGATAAGGGCAGCTGTTTAATTAGCTGATAAGAATACTGGAAACAAGTTTATTCCTTTTTTAGAATAGCGTTCTTTCATTTCCGCAAAAGTCACGATACCCAGATTTTCATGAATTTCATGATTAATTTCCGTAATTTCGTCGCCAAACCATTCCGGAGGGGTAAAGTCTAGCAATTCTTGTTCTGTTTCAAATTCCACTTCCACTCTGACATAACCGTTTAAGCGATCTTGGTAACAATCCAGTTCACACAGGTATTTGCCGTAAGGATAGAAGTACCGTAATTTTTTGTGTGATTGGATGGTCGCTTTGATTAGGGCGTCAAATTCTCCGGGTTTGATGTCAATGACATGTTCAATCCTTTCTAAGGCAGAGTTGGTATGTTTTTTGATCAGATGACAATGATCGCCTTTACGTCTGATTTTTAAGGCGTCTGCTGAATTGGAGTCGAAAAAATCGCCGACTTGGATCGTGATTGGCTGATACTTGTTAAGATCAGCAGGTAAATTTTTTACCAAAAAAACTCTCTCTCTCTCCGTCTGTTTCATAATTTTGAGAATTACTTTTAGTTAGACAATATTTGAGTTTAAAAAACACAACAAATCATTGTACCATGTTTTTATTCAGTTGTCAAGGATCGCTAGATTATTTTAGGTCTTGGGATTTTGCATAAATAGAAAAACCCCGGTTTATCGGGGGTTTTTCTTATTTAACTGCTTCAACAATTTTGACAAAGACTTTTGGATGATTCATGGCAATGTCGGCCAGTACTTTGCGGTCAAGCTGGATTTTTTTCTTGGCCAGCAAGTTGATGAATTTGGAATAGCTAAGGCCTTGTTCTCTGACAGCCGCATTAATTCTGGTATTCCAGAGCTTGCGGAAATCGCTTTTTTTATCGCGGCGATGCGCAAAAGCATAGACACCGGCTTTCAGCATGGCTGTGTGGCCGAGCCTGATGGTATTTTTACGGCCCCACATGTAGCCCTTGGTGGCTTTTCTGATGGTGCGTCTCTTTTTCAAATGGATGACGGCTCGTTTTACTCTTGGCATATCAAAATAAGTTAAAAGTTAAAAGTAGAAAGTTAAAAGTTAGTTTGAATAGGGGATTAAATGCTTCAGGGGGGTGGCCACGGTTTTGGAAGTGGTGATATTGCGTCTTTTGGCGCGGGTAACACTGCCTTTTTCACGGGCATTGAAATGATCCTGGCCGGCTTTCTTTTTTATTAGTTTGCCGGTTTTTGATATTTTAAAGCGTTTAGCAATGCTTTGATGTGTTTTCATTTTTGGCATATTTTTAGATTATCCCGCGAAGCGGGATGCCGTTGCGCGGCTTAGATTATAGATTTCTATTGAGTTTTACTGTAAATATAAAATTAGCTGTTTAAGCTAATTCAAATAAAGTTTAGCTTTTTATGGGGAAACTGTCAAGTTTAAGATTTATCAGCTAGGATAATGGCGGAAAAATTACCGCCTTGGCGCTTGATTTCTTGCTCGAATTTCACTTTAATCAGCTGACTTAAATCTCTGATAAAGGTTTCCAATATTTGCCGACCTAAGTCCGCATGTTGTTTCTCTCGGCCTTTCATCATAACGATAATTACTACCTTATCACCGCGTTGTATGAATTTTTCAGCTTGTTTGAGCCTGATATCCAGATCATGTCGTCCAATTCTGGGAGAAAGCCTGATCTCTTTCATTTCCGCTGATTTTTGCAGAGCTTTTTGTTTGCGTGCTTCTTTTTCTTTCTGGTATTTATAGCTGCTGTAACTTAAAAATTTGGCGACAGGAGGCTGTGCCTTGGGGGAGACGACCACCAGGTCTAATTCGCGTTCTTTAGCCATTTGTAAGGCCTGAGCAGTCGGAAGGACTCCGAGCATCTGGCTATTTTCATCAATGACCCGAAGTTCCGGTTCGCGAATTTTTTCATTAACCGGATAAATTTCCTGGGGAAGAAGTTTTATCAGCGGCCTGCGGCCGAATTTAATGCGTTTCATAAGTTGAACGAATTATCACGAATTTTTACTAAATATTATTTATGGTAATTTATTAATCTTTTGTTGCGAAAGGCTATGCCGGATCCACTTTTCAAATATCGTTCAAAATCAGCAGCTAGTTTTTTATCAGAAAATGAACAGTGCCATACAAGAATAAAAGGTTTTTTAGAAGATGAATATGTCGAGGTCCCGTCATTATGACTTTTGATTCTTAGTTTTAAGTCAGTAGTAAACCCAGTATAATAACTTCCATCTTTTTCGCTTTGTAAAATGTAGACAATGTATTCCATTTTTTTGTTTTGGTTTTAAAAGTGTATACATCCTAAGACGCGGTAGTAAAGGTCGGGTACTCCTTCGCTGAAGCTACGGAGTACCACCCCTGTAACGTAAGGAGTGTTTACACCCCGAAGCTCCGATAGGAGCGTAGGGGTGGAGATGGCGGGAATTGAACCCGCGTCTAGAAAGCCTTTGGCAAAACATCTACAAGCTTGTTTAGGATTAGATTGAAAATATAAGATAGTAATCCTAACCAAATTCCTATATCTTGCCTCAATTTTCTTGCTAAGGTGGCAGAGGCGCGCTTTGCTTAGCAGAGCCTAATAAATTTGACACCCGGAGACTTCTATTAGGCGTCAAAGGTCCGGATGGTTGCGGCAATTACGCGGCAACAGGAGCAAAGTCGAACGCAAAAGCTGCGTTAACCCTGCTTAAAAATGTGTTTGCACTTATAAAGTGGCTATCAGTTTAACGAGCATGGTAGCAGCTCGGCTTGCCGTTTTGTTCAAAGATCAATCTATCGAAACCGGTCATCCCCGGGGTTTATAACTAATGACAATAACGATAACAATAACTGCGGAATATTTTACATTTTTGTTTTCAATAGCCGGCTGATTTGTCTTTTGTCCTCTCTATCCCTTATGGTTTCGCGCTTATCATACTTCTTTTTGCCGCGGACCAAACCGATTTCCAGCTTGATTTTGTTATGCTTAGTATACAATGAAAGAGGCACCAGTGTCAATCCTGCTTGTTGTATTTTTCCGGCTAAATAATCGATTTCTTTGCGGTGCAAAAGCAGCTTGCGGGAACGGCCAGAATTGTAATCGGGAAGCGGCCCGGCCATTTTATAAGCAGAAATTGTGGCATTGAGTAAATATAAGTTTCTGCGAGAGTCAACAACTACATGAGAGCTGGCCAGGTTAACTTGACCTGCTTTGGCTGATTTGACTTCTTGGCCGCTCAAAACAATACCGGCTTCAAAAGTTTCCAGTATTTCATAATCAAATCTTGCTTTTTTATTGGTGGCTAGTGTCATGATCGTGAGTCGTTATACGGTTTCGGTTTACGTTACGTTATACGTTTGACGATAAACGTAACGTTTGTCGATAACGTATGGCGTTAAACGTATTTTATCATTTAACTTTCATTAAATAAAGAAAGAAGGCCTATGGCCTCCTTTACCGCTGCACCGCAAATTAATACCCGCAGAGCCGTGAAAATTAAGAAAGAAAGGGGTAATAGATATTTTTTTAACTTCAGGCCCTGTGGGTATTAATTTAATGTCCAATACCAAAACTTAGCATAATTACCTTTAAATTGTCAAGGGTTGACCAATTTGCCGAAATTTCCTATAATATAAATAGAATTAGAGATACTTATGCTAATTTAAGGCTAAAAATACCGCTTTCTAATGAACTTTTAAGTTTTACCGAGGCGGTTTTAGTTATTTATGGACAGTTTAAATAAAAAAGTTAGTTTGGAAATATCTGCCGGCGCGATTATTAAAGTTCTGTTAATTTTGGGTTTGCTGTTTTTAGCCTATTTAATCAGGGGAGTCATTGTTATTTTGTTTGTTGCCTTTATTTTGGTTTCTATTATTGAACCGCTGGTTGATTGGCTAAAAGTCTCAAAAATTCCAAGATTGGCGAGCGTTATTTTTATTTATGCCATATTATTAGGTCTGATAGCGATGTTGGTTTTCTTATTAATTTCGCCAATTTCCAGTCAGTTGGAACAGTTAAGGATAAATTTTCCTGTGTACTGGGAAAAGATAATTAATGGTTTGTCTGATTTAAGCCAATTTTTAAGCTCTTATGGGCTTTCGGCACCAGCAAAGGAATTTCTATCTTCTTTTCAAAATACTACGTTATTAAGTGGTGGTGTATTTGAAAAAATCGAAGATTTTATTAGTAATATTGTCGCCTTATTTGTTACTTTGGTGATTACTTTTTATCTTCTAGTGGAAGAAAATGCCACCAAAAAGATTTTAAAATCAATTGTCCCGATCGATTATTTGCCTTATGCTTACCAATTGGTAAATCGGATTCAAAAGCAACTTGGCATGTGGTTGCGGGGGCAGCTTATTTTAGGCTGTATTGTTTTTATTCTGGCCTATTTAGGGTTGGTGATAATTGGAGTAAAATACGCCTTGATACTGGCAATTGTCGCTGGTTTTTGTGAATTCATTCCCTATTTAGGTCCGACAACTTCCGGTATTTTGGCAGTAACTTTAACTTTTATAAATGATCCTGCCAAAGCAATTTTAGTTGTTATTTGGTATATTATTATGCAAATTTTTCAGCATAATATCTTTGTCCCTATGGTTATGCGTAAGGCGGTAGGTTTGAATCCCGTGATCAGTATTTGCGCTTTATTGATTGGCGCAACTTTAGGCGGTTTTGTCGGCGTAATTTTGGCCATACCGCTGGCTACTTGTTTAATTGTTATTTTTTCCAATTTATTAGAGCATAAACGCGCTGAAGATTTTAAATTGGAATAACCGGAGGGCAAAACCACTTCAGCCAGAGGCTGAGGTATTTAAGTATTTATATTTAATTTATGTCCAGGCTGGAAAAAGAAAGTGATGATAACGGCCAAATGGGGGAGATGCAGAAAGAAATTGAGCGTTTGAAGAAAGATCTTAAGCATAAACAAAGCCGGAAAATTTTTAATTGCGGCACCTGCCTGATTCTTGCTCTGCTGTTTATTTTAATTCTGTCTGGTTTCTTCGCCTATGTTTTAGCAAAAAGCGGTTTGAGGCAAATACCGGTTTTAACAGCATATTTCTATCATCAGCCCAGTCCCGCCTATGTTGTTATTAGTTCGGATGTAAAGGAAAATATAATTGTAAATCGCCTGACATCGCTGGTATCGGCTGAAGCTATAAAGCAAAAAAAGACTGAGAATATCTCAGTCGGTTTCGATCTTAGTGAAAAGGAAATTACCGGATTATTGAATAATCAGCTGGGAAAAAACGAGAAGCTTAAAGCCGAGATTGAAATGTGGCAAATTGCGGTTTTGCCTGAGTCGCTGGAATTTTTCATGAAAGGTAATAAGCCCAAGAATTTAATTATAACTCTTAATGCTACGCCTGAAGTTAAGGACGGAAAATTGAAATTTAAAGTGAATAATTTCAAAGTCGGTGATCTGCAACTGCCCAAATTTTTCGGTTCAGTCTTAATTGAAAATATCGGCTCCAGCGTGGTAAACGGGCTTTTAAGTTCAGTCAGCGCTTTGGGACAGATTCAGGAATTCAATTTAGCTCAAGGCAAAGTAACAATCAAATTGCTTATAAATAATTTAATTACTCTAAAAAATGCTATTTAAACGCTTTTCGGTCATAATTTGCCCTTTTTTGATTTTGCTGGGTTTGGAATCGCTTTTTTATTTTATGCAAAATCTTAAGCTGATCATCCTGATTTTGGTTTTTCTTTTGATTCTTTTGCTGGGCATTTTAAAATATTTAATTAAAGAAAAATTTTTCAGCCTTAATTTTTGGGGCTTGGCCATCCTGCCGCTGCTACTGTATTTATTGGCCACCTGTTTTTTGCTTATATTGGGCTGGGGATTTTTACGACATGTAGTAATCATAATGCTGGCTTTAATTCTGGCCGCATATTTGGAGAGCATTTTTTTATATTATTATTATCAGCAGGGTTATCACAAAGATTCCCTGGAAAATTCCGCTATTTTTCTCAATATTTTAATTTTCTTCTTACTGGTTGTGGATCTCAACGCCATTAATATTTTTCTCAATCCGCCTTTTTGGCTCTTGAGCCTGATTTTAATTATTATTTTGGTCTTGATTCTGGGGCAATTTTTCTGGGTTACCAAACAAAAAAATCGTTTAAAAATTGTTTATATTTTAATAATATCTCTTATAATCCTGGAATTTTTCTGGGCGCTTTCGTTTCTGCCCTCAACTTTATACGCCCATAGCATTATTTTAACCATAATTTATTATTTTATTTATACGGTTTTGAAAATGCGGCTGGCTGACACATTTGACAAAAAGTGGTTTTGGCGTTATTTAGTTATTAGTACAGTTTTATTATTAATTATAATAATTACCTCGCGTTGGAGTTAATTACTTATCGCTTATATGGAACAAAACCTTATTAAACCTAAAAAAAACTACAAATATATCGCAGTTTTGGCAGTAGTAATTATGCTCGGGTTTGTTGCCGGTATTTTGGGGGAATTATTTACCAGAACTTATTTGTCAAATTCGCAATTTTTCAGCGACTTGTATTTTACTGATGCTACCAATTTAGGCCAAAAAGAACTGATTATCCGCGAACCGCGAAAAGTCGTGGTTGAGCTGGATTCGCGTTTGGCTCAGCTTAAAAACGATGTCCAGCCTTCGGTTTTGGGCATTTTTAAAAAGAGAAAATTTAGCCAGAATTTTCTGGATAATATTTTTGCGCCCGCTGATTTTACCGGTCAGGCTTTAGCTTTGACCAGTGACGGCTGGCTAATGGCTACGCAAGACGCCATTACGCGATCCCTGGGAGAACTGGTTATTTATTATAATAATAAGGCTTATGATCTGGAAAAGATTATCAGGGATGAAAAAACCGGCATAGTTTTTCTGAAGATAAATGTGCAGAATTTGCCGGTCGTAAAATTGGCTGATGTGCAAAAAGCCACGCCGGGAGAACAGTTATTTGTTTTTCAGGCTTATTATGGCGAGCTGAATCTGGCCAATATTGTCAGTAAAAGTTATCAGCCGATTTTTGATAAATATGATTTGGTTAATTCCAGCGAAAGTTTGATTCCCAAAGTGCTTATTAATAAGAATTTCTCCAGCGCATTAAAAGGCGCGGCAGTTTTCAATTTACAGGGTGAAGTCTTGGGATTTTTAGTGGCTGATAATGAAGGTTATAATCAAATTGTACCGGTAAATTATCTTAATCCGATTGTCAACCAGGTATTAAAAGGGGACAAAATCAGCCGGCCATATCTGGGCATCAATTATATAAATTTAAGCCGCACCTATAATTTAAAGGAATCCGAAGGCCAAGAAACGCCTAAGGGCGCCATGATTTGGTCAAATAAGAATGGAGTGGCCATTAATGAAGATAGTCCGCTTTTTGGCAAATTGGCTAAAGGTGATATTATTTTGAGCCTGGAAAATCAGCAAATTGACGCGGAAAATGATTTATCATTATTGCTTTTGGGTTATAAGAGCGGACAAGAAATCCGCCTAAAATATTTGAGGGATAATAAAGAAACTGAAATTAGCGTAATCATTAAATAGAAATAGAGAATGTCTGTTTGCTAAAATTAGCGCAAAAACTCCGCATTGGCGGAGTTTTTGGTTTAAGCCTTGACAAATGCTTATATTTGTGATATTATTGTAATATTAAAAAGTTAATTTTATATTTAATAATTATCTATGGAAAATTTACAATACTCAAAAATTTTAGGAAAAAATTGGGAGCTAATCGCTTTGATTACCGGCTTAGCCGTTATTTTGGCTTTGATTGTAAGTTTGGTTACTCCTTTCCAGTATTCTGCTTCCACCAAGATTTTGATTATTCAAAAGCAAGCGCAAAATCTGGATGCTTATACTGCCACTAAATCAGCGGAAAAAATCGGTAAAAATTTGGCCAGCATTATCTTTACTTCATCTTTTTATAATGAAGTAATTGAATCCAATAATGCAATTAGTGAAAAATTTTCAGCCGATGCGACTGAAAGGCGCAAGGCCTGGCAAAAAAATATTGAAGCCAATGTGCTCCCGGAATCTGGTATTTTGGAAATTGCAGTTTATGATGTGGACAGGAATTCCGCGGCGCAATTAGTCAGAAGCATTGCTTATGTTTTGGTTAATAAGGGTTCGGAATATCATGGCGGCGGTACTGATGTGGAAATCAAAGTAGTTGATGATGTTTTTATCAGTAAATATCCCATGAGACCGAATATTGCCATTAATTTGGTGATTGCCTTGATTTGCGGTTTAATTATCGGCGGTTATTATGTAATTTTAAAAGAGGCAAAAAAAATTAAAACTATCCAAGAAAGCCGTTATTATTCCGGTCAAAGAATCAAAAACGACCATGACAATGATTATATCAAGTATGAGGCTGAATACAGCCCAAATGCTGAAAGCTTTGGCTTTTCCACTGATTTGCCTGATAATGACTCCAGAAAGACCCGCATAATTACTATGCATGATCATTTGAGGTAAGCGTAAGGCGGTTAAAGGTGACGAAGCCCGGATCGTTAGGCGGTTACGTTAAAAGTGATAACTATCAATAAATGACTCAAGATAAAATCGACCCCGCCCTGCGGGGTTGATTTGTTTAGACGGTTTTTTAGTGGGAAAATTGGCTCAAATATGGTAAAATAATAAGTAAGGAATTGGGGATTTGTTGACTTGTAATTTGATATTGGAATAACTTCAAATCTCTAATGCCTAATTCCAAAATTCCTAATAACCAATTATAAATATTTATACGAAAATAATGGCTAAAAGCAGATTGTTGAAAGATTTGAGGTGGGCTTGGTCTTATCTGACGGCGCGTAACGATTTGCCGAATGATTTTGTTTTAGCTGTAACTTACAGCTGCAATTCACGTTGTCGCATGTGCAATATCTGGAAAAGCGAAGTTCAGCCTGTTTTAGCGCTGTCTGAATACCAAAAATTACCCGCAGATATGAAAGAAATCAATCTCAGCGGCGGAGAACCGTTTTTAAGATCAGATCTGGTTGCTTTGGTCGCGCTGCTGGTCAAACAAAACCCCCGGGTCAGAATTATTATTAATTCCAATGGCTTTGCCACGGAATTAATTACCGCCAAAATTAAAGAAATTATTAAAATTAAACCGGATATAATTCTGGGGTTTTCTATTGACGGCATTGGCGAACTTCATGATGAGGTCAGGGGAATCCCCGGCGGTTTTGATAAAGTAATGGCGACTTTTAAAGCAGTCAAAAAACTGGGGGTGAAAGATTTGCGCATAGCTTATACTGCCGGTGATTATAATATCAATCAAATGACGCAGGTTTATAAGCTGTCTCAAGAATTAGGCGCTGAATTTACCATGGCGGCGGTGCATAACGCGGAGAATTATTTTAATATCTCAGATAATAAAATCACTAAATTGCCCGAGTTTAAAAAAGAATTCTGTATCTTAATCAATCGGGAATTGGCTACCTGGCAGCCTAAAAATTGGTCTCGGGCGTATTTTGTTTTTGCCTTATATTGCTTTCTAGTCAGTCATAAAAGACTCTTACCCAATTATTCCGGCAGGGACAATGTCTTTATTGACCCGCTTGGTGCTGTCTATCCTTCAGATGTTTCCGGCCATCAAATGGGTAATCTTAAAGATTTTAATAGTTTTAAAGAGCTATATCAAAGTCCCAAGGCGCAGGAAGCAATTAGTCTGGAAAAAAATAATCATAATTGGATGATGTGTACCGCGCGCAGCGCCATGAAAAGGCATGTTTTTCAGGTACTTTATTGGATTTTTAAAAGCAAATTATTCGGGGTTAAATTATAATTATGCCCATATTAAAAAATAAAATTTGGCTGGCTGCTTTTCTGGTCGCTTGTTTTATTTGTTTTGGTTTTACTCTGAATAATAGCTGGTATGCCTTAATCGGGCTGATATTTTTAGTTTTGATCTTGCTTTTTATTTTTTATCCCATGATTGGCATCTATATAATGGCTTTTTTGTTTCCTTTTACTTATCTGCAGCTGGTCTATCAGGATATAAATATACCTTATGTCGATCTTTTGGCTTTAATTTTATTTTGCGCCTGGGTTATAAAAACAATTTATCTGGCAGCTGCAAAAAATAAACTTTTAAGCGCTGCTGATTTTCCCGGCTGGCAATGGATGACATTATTCGTCTTTATTTGCGTCTTATCATTAATGAATGTTGATCGGGATTTTTTGGATTTTGCGGTTAAATATATTTTTCGGCCAATAATCTTTTTTTATTTAATGTATCTGGTTTTGCCCTTCAACCTGATTAAAAATCTTAAACAACTCGATATAATTTATAAGATAATGTATGTGCTTGGTCTTGGCCTGGTAGCCATGGGCGTCTGGGCGCTGATTTTTCCGCCGGTTGTCGGTTTTCGTCAGGCCATGCCCATTAGCTTGGGAGGAATTTATCCGCTGGGTACCAATCATAACCAGCTGGCGGAAATTTTAATTTCCATCATTCCCATCGGCCTGATTCTTTACTGGAAGGAAAAAGATATTGTCATGAAAAATCTGTATCTAATCGGCTTGATTTTAATGATCGCGATTCAGCTGCTCACTTTATCGCGCGCCGGCTGGATAGCTTTGGCCGTGGAATTTATGGTGCTTTTTGTTTTCCGCTTTCGCCGGGAATTTAAAAAATTAATCAGTCCTTTGGTTATTTATTTATCGGTACTGCTGATTCTTCCGGCTGTTTATTTCATGTATAAATTAACAATTACCGGCTTAACCCTGAGCGCGACCCTAAACCGCCTCAAGCTTATTGATGTTTCTCTGATGCTGTTTAAACAGCATCCTTTATTGGGCAGCGGTATAGGAGTTTTTACCCAAATTATGTCCCAGGTTAAATGGTATTTAATTGAATATGGCGAGGTCTTGGATGCTCATGGTTTTGTTTTCAAAACTTTGGCGGAAACCGGATTGATCGGTACTTTCTGTTTCGGTTTTTTATTGTTTTATCTGGTTTATTCTTTGTATAAGGGATTTCGAGAAGCTGCTTATACTCAGTATTCCTGGCTGGTTTTAGGCAGTCTGACTATGGTAATCGGGTCGCTGACTTTTCAGCTTTTTGGCACCAGCTATTATTTGGCAACGGTTTGGTTTCCGATCGGGGTGGCCATGGCTACCCTGAAATTGAGCAGGGAGTATCTTAAGGCCGGGAAATCAAGGATCGTTAATCGGTAAACGGTATCGACAGGCGTTTCGTTAATCGGATGACGTTATACGTAACGTTAACCGTAAACCGTATAACGAAACGTAAACCGAAACCGAAAAACGTAACACGAATTAAAGATATGAACCAAAAAATCAAAATAGTCTACATAATAAACAACTTTGTCCTGGGCGGAGCGGAAAGACTGCTTTTGGATATTTGCCGTAAATTGGACAAAGATAAATTTGAAATTACGGTAATCACAATCATAGGCAATGGCCCGCTTTTGGCTGAATTTAAAAAGCTACCGGTTCAAATCAAAATATTTCAGAAAAAGTCCAAGCTGGGCCTGGGTTTGATCTGGCAGCTTCGTAAATTGCTTAAACAAATTAAGCCCCAGATTGTGCATACGCATTTATTTGGCGGCGATACTTGGGGCAGAATTGCGGCGGTTTTGGTGGGAGTACCGGTTATAATTTCCACTGAACATAATATGGGTGAGAATGAAACCTGGCTGATGAAAAAGATAAAATTAATTCTGTCCTGGTTTACGGTTATAATTATTGCGGTTTCTCAGGGAGTTAAAGCCTATTCAGTTAAAGCCGAGGGCATTAAAGCCGAGAAAATCGAAGTAATTTATAATGGCGTAGATTTGACCAGGTTTGCTTATCGCGGTGCCAGGGAAATTGAGGCTAAGCAAATAAAGGCAGTGGTAGTCGGCCGTCTGGAAGAGCAAAAGGGTCATCAATATTTAATCGCGGCTCTGCCTAAAATTTTACAAAAATACCCGGGTTTTATTTTGGATATTATCGGTCAGGGGAGTTTAGAAGAAACATTAAAAGATCAGGTTAAACAATTAGGGCTGAAAGATAAGGTTAATTTTATGGGGACCAGTACGGAAATTGAAAAAATACTGTCACAAATGGATTTATTCATTCTGCCGTCTGTCTGGGAGGGCCTCGGCATCGTCATTCTGGAGGCTCAGGCAGCGGGTTTAGCGGTTCTAGGGTCAAATGTCGGTGGTATTAAGGAAATCATCAAATCAGGCCAAAATGGGCTGTTATTTGAGCCGAAAGACCCGGATGCGATATTTAAAATAAATAAAAATTAAAACTTATACCCCACTTTAGTGGGTGCCCGAACGTTAAGACCGGCGCTTGCTAGTCTCAGTCGAAGCCGTGATTACTTTAAACCTCACCCTAACACTCTCCTTGATTAAGGAGAGGGAATAAATAGGAAGACAAATATTATATAAAAAGTTAGTTAAAAAAATTAAAACTTATACCCCACTTTCTTGTCCACCATAGCGCAGCGAAGGTGGAAGTGGGTGCCGTCCACGCCAACCGTATTCGTTGGGCGCCTGCTAAAGCAGGGAATAAGTTTATAGTGTATGAAAATATTAATGATCAATAAATTTTATTATCGCAGTGGCGGATCAGAGATCTATATGTTGGAATTGGCAAAAATGCTGAAAGCCAAGGGCCATCAGCTTATGGAATTCTCCATGCAGGATGAAAAAAATGAAGCTTCAAAGTATCAGGAATATTTTGTGGATAATATTAATTTTAATAAGCGCGAAGGCTTTTTTAAAGATTTAAAAAAGGCCTTTCATCTGATTTATTCCTGCGAGGCCAAGCATAAACTTGAAGCTTTAATCAGGAAAGAAAAGCCTGATATTGCCCATTTGCATAATTTTAGCTTTCAAATCAGCCCTTCAATTTTAGGGGTTTTAAAGAAATATAAAATACCGGTAGTCTGGACTTTGCATGATTATAAAGTGATATGTCCCAATTATCGTTTGTTTACTCGGGGTGCTGTTTGCGAACGCTGTAAAGTGCATAAATATTATAATTGCTTTCGTTACCGCTGCCTTAAAGAGTCGTATGCCACCAGCTTTTTGGCCATGCTGGAAATGTATGTGCATAAGCTTATTTTAAAGAGTTATCAATCGGTTGCTTTATATATTTCACCCAGCAAGTTTTTAGCTGAAAAAGTAAAGGCCTGGGGCATTCCGGCCGAAAAAGTAAAACAGCTTTACAATTTTATTGATTTGAATGAATGGCCAATTGCGGACAATCCCGGAGAAGGCTTAATTTATGTGGGCCGTCTGACCAAGGAAAAAGGGATTATGACACTGATTGAAGCCATGAAAGCTTTGCCTGAAATCAAACTGCAAATCATTGGCCGGGGTCCGGAACAGGAAAATATTCAGCAATTGATCCATGCCTATAATCTGACCAATATTACCATGCTCGGCTATAAAAATAGCCAGGAAATTAAAAAATTGCTTAGTCAATCCCGACTGATGATTTTACCGTCAATCTGGTATGAGAATAATCCTTTGGCTGTTTTAGAGTCTTTTGCTTTGGCCAAACCGGTCATTGCTTCAAATTTGGGAGGCTTGCCAGAACTGATAAAAGACGGTCAGACAGGCTATTTATTTAAAGCCGGCCAAGCTGCTGATTTGGCTGCTAAAATTAAAGGTGTTTATACTAACAATGAATTGATAAAACAAATGGGTTTAAAGGCTCGTGATTTTGTCAGGCAGTCTTGTGAATCCAATGTTCATTGTCAGCAAATTGAGGCGCTATATCAGCAAGTTATTGAGAGCTAAAAAAATTTGACATATTCATCATAATATACTAAGGTAAGAGGTCTAACTAAGGGGTAAAGACCTCTTTTTTTAATTTTTATGGCTAAAATAAGGTTAAAAAGAGCTGTTTGTAGCTACACCGTTGACAACCTGGCTAATTTATGCTATGATACTATATTAACTATAACTATAGTATCAACAATATGAACATCTATTTTATCGGACAAAAAGGTATCCCAGCTTTAGGCGGTGGCCCGGAAAGGCACGTTGAAGAACTGGCTAAAAGATTAGTGGCTCAAGGCCATGAGGTTTTTGCTTATACCCGTCCATATTATACTGATAAAGGTTTAAAGGAATATCAGGGCATTAAGCTGATCAGCCTAGCAACCATTAAAACCAAGCATTTGGATGCCACTATCCATACATTTTTGGCTACGATCCATTTAATGTTTCAGAAGGTCAATGTGGTCAATTACCAGGCAATCGGTCCGGCAATTTTTTCCATTATTCCGAAAATCTTCAGACCCAATATTAAAATTATAGTCACTAATCACGGTCTTGACTGGCAAAGAGCCAAATGGGGTCCGGTGGCTAAATTGTTTTTACGACTGGCTGAATGGGTTTCAGTTTATACCGCTGATGAGATTGTTTGCGTTTCCGAACAAACCCAGAAATATTACAAAGAAAAATATGACATTGACGCCGAATATATTCCTAATGGTGTGAACCAGCCTGAAATTTGGACCGGCAATAAGATTGAGGAATTTGGCCTGGAAGCAGGCAAATACATTTTATTCATGTCTCGCTTAGTGCCGGAAAAAGGCGCCCATTATCTGATTGAAGCTTTTAAAAATATCAATACTGATTATAAATTAGTTATTAGCGGCGCTTCCAGCAATACCGACCATTACGTTGAATCATTGAAGCAATTGGCTGCAAATGACAGCCGCGTGGTCTTTACCGGCAATGTCACCGGCAAAATTTGGGAAAAAATAATGTCCGGAGCTTATATATTTACCCAGCCGTCAGAAATTGAAGCTGCTTCCTTCTCTATTTTGGAAGCTATGAGTTTTAAAAAGGCTGTTTTGGTCAGTGATATTGCTGAAAATTTGGTCATGGTGCAAAATCACGGTTTAACTTTCAAAAGCACTGATATTGCTGATTTACAGGCTAAATTGGAATATATGCTGGCTAATCCTGAATTAGTGAAAGAAAGAGGTGAATCAGCGCAGCAATATGTTCTGGAGACTTTCAATTGGGATGCTATTACCGATAAATTCATTAATATGTACCAAATGAAATATACCAATAAAATCGTCTATGAAAAGATCAAAAGAGCTTTAGATTTCTTTTTAGGAATCGCCGGTTTTATTGTGACTTTGCCCTTATGGCTGATTATCGCCGGCCTGATTAAGCTTGATTCCAGGGGCCCGATTTTCTACATTCAAAAAAGGGTAGGTAAGGACTTTAAGCCGTTTTATATCTATAAATTCAGAACCATGTATTATGATCAATGCCGCGATGATTTTGCGCCCAAAGATGACGCCTCAGACAAACGCGTCACCAGAATCGGTAAAATTTTGCGCAAATCATGCCTTGATGAATTACCTCAGTTACTGAATATTATTATTGGCGAAATGAGCATTGTCGGCCCCAGACCGGAACAGTGGATACTGAAAGATAAATATACCGGCGACTCTCTGGAAAGATTTAAGCTTACTCCCGGTTTATCAGGCTTATGGCAGATTTCTCCGTTTAAAGCTGATCAGATTTATGAACATATGGAATGCGATATGCAATATTTAAAACAGAGATCCTTATTTTTTGATTCAATTATTGTACTCTTTACTCCTTTGGCTATTTTTAGAAATTATTACAATTCTAAATTGTCCCATAAGGTTTTAAAGATCAAAGATACTCTGGCGAGTATTATGTTCAGTATCATGTTCTAAATCCGGACCAATAAGATAACAAAAACGTCCTGTACCAATCGGTGCGGGGCGTTTTTGTTTAAGAGAGTTACAGTAGGAAAAAACGGAGCTAAGCTCCGACGCTTCGGAGCTTAGCTCCATTCGCGAATAACCGAGGCATTACTCTCAACCTCACCCCCTCCTTCGCTAAAGCTACGGAGGGCAGGCTAACCCTCTCCTTGTCTAAGGAGAGGGGATAATAGGAAGACGAACATTATTTAAAAAGCTAGTTAAATAAATTAAAACTTATACCCCTCTTTAGAGGGCGCCGTCCACGCAAACCGTATTCGTTGGGCTCCTGCTAAAGCAGGGTATAAGTTTTTCTTTTTAAATTTTTAACCACTTATACCCCACTTTTCGGGCTTAGGTGGTACCGAGCTGGGATTTGGGGAATAGAGCTTGTTATTGATTTTCCACTTCTCCACATACTGGCCCAGGCCGTATTTTTCACTTTTATTGCGGACAGTGACCTTTTTTTGGGACCATTTGATCAGGCTTTCCAGGTTCAGGCGGTAACGCCCCCTGACCACGATATAGCGGACTTCCTGGGCTTTGATGGCTCTGCGGATGGTTTTAGCGTCCACGCCAAAGAGGCGGGCTGCTTCGGAGATTGAGATTCTTATTGGGTTATTGGTTTCCATCGGTTAGTGAAATTAGTTTGGTTAGGTTATAGGGGACTTTAGTCCCCGAAATTACCCCCACACTATACGCAATGAACGGGGGGGCCTCGCGGACTAAAGTCCGCTGTAATATTACTTTTGTCTACGATAGTGTGGACAAAAATAGTGTACAACAGTCTTTGGAATTATGCAAGTGAATACAAGAAATATGTATATATAGCGACTTTAGCTTGGAGATTTACCTTCTACCTCCCCCTAACCCCCTCCTAATCATAGGAGGGGGGATTTACCTGCTTAATCTAGTTTATATAGTGATATTGAACAATAAATGTAGGCATGATATAATATCATTGAAGTGAAAAATGTTATCCAAGGTGTAACATTTTTTTAATTCAGCCGTCATATAAAATGAAACCAAATTCAATACAAGCACAATATTTAATATTCAAAGCGAGAAACAAGGATCCGGAGGCGTACAGTCAGGTTTATGATTTGTATATCGATAGGATTTATCGCTTTGTTTTTTTTAAGATAAATAATCAGGAAGAAGCCCAGGACATTACTTCGGAAGTATTTTTGAAAACCTGGCACTATATTATTGACGGCAAAGAGATAAAAAATTTAAACGCGTTGTTCTATAAAATCGCCCGCAACCTGGTAATTGATTATTACCGCAAGGCCAGCCAGAAAGACATTTCCTTGGAAGATCTTGTTAACGGGGCTGATAGCTTGATACCCGATAAAGAGCTGGCTCATAATGGGCAGGATAATCTGGATAAGAAAATCCAGCTGGAAAAAATTCAGGATAAGCTTTTGGGCTTGAAAGAAGAATACCGGGAAGTAATTATTCTGCGCTTTGTTGAGGGCTTGTCAATCAATGAGATTGCGGAAATCGTGGATAAGAAAAACGGGGCAGTCCGAGTGATACTTTTTCGAGC
>JAPLYC010000103.1 GCA_026395755.1 Candidatus Parcubacteria bacterium
TATTTTGGGATAGAGCCATTGATTATACTCATCTCAAATTATACAAAGTGGAGCGCGCGGTCGACTTACTTATGAAGATAATTTTATTGCTTATTGCCTTGGCGGGCATTAGCAGTTTGGTTTCTTCTTTTTATTTGATTAATTTTGGCTTTTTTTGTATTCTGGCTGGTTTTGCCATTAAATATTATTTATATGCTTGGAATTTCCTTTGGTAACTTAACTTGAAAACAATGGCAAATGATAAAGAAAATTTACAATTTTTAATTTGCTCAAATTGCAATGGCATCGGACACTTGGCCGGTAAAAAGTGTCATGTTTGTGATGGCCGGGGAATTATCGGCAGTTTGGACTCATATATATTATTTTGGGATAGAGCCATTGATTATACTCATCTCAAATTATACAAAGTGGAGCGCGCGGTCGACTTACTTATTAAGATAATTTTATTGCTTATTGCCTTGGCGGGCATTAGCAGTTTAGTTTATTCTTTTTATTTGACAAATTTTGATTATCTGCAGATTTTGTCACTAAATTACTGGCAAAGCCCGAACCCGTATCATTTTTATTTCTGGCTGTCTTTTCTTATCGATTTGTATTTTATATATTTTAATTCTTTGAAAAACGATCAGAAATTAAAAGTAGTCGCCAAGAAATATCATGCAGAAGGCGATTTGAGCCGTATGACTCCGCCGCCGGTTGATTGGCAGGCGGTTAAAAATATCAGTCCTAAATATAAATTTGACGTTAGTAAAACCTTTGCCGATGAAGCTCTGAAAATCGTTGAAAAAGCTTTTGACATGGCTTACAACTATAAAGCCTTGGAGGTTGCGCCTGTACATTTTTTAATAGCGGCTTTATTGCTTTCAGGCAAAGCGCAGAATGTTTTTATCCGCTTGGGCGTTGATTTGAATGATCTGGCAGCCAAAATTGGAAGACTTGCCGCGCGTTATCCCCAAAGCGAGGGTGAAACTGTATTTGCGATTGAAGCCAAAAAAATTATGATCAAAGCTTACCGGCAGGCATATATTAATCATTTGGAGGTAGTTGAAACCTTGGATATCCTTTATGAAGCTGTTAAAAATGACCAGTATATTATGGAAGTATTTATGGATATTGGCATTACCCCGGAAAAAATTGATAATGTGATTATTTGGTTTAGAATCCAGCGAAAATTAAGACAGCAATATCAGCTTTATCGCACAAGCTCGAAATTAAAATCAAAAACAGGACTTGATCGAGCCATGACCGCGGTACAAACTCCGCTATTAAATCAATTTTCCGAAGACATGACCATGCTGGCTAAAATGGGATATTTGGATATTTCCATTGATCGTGATCAGGAATTTGCCGAGCTTTTTCGTGTTTTGGAAGGCAGCAGTATCAAGTCAGTAATTATGGTTGGCGAGCCCGGTGTAGGAAAAACAGCCATCATTGAAGGCCTGGCACAGAAAATGATTGCTGATGATGTGCCCGATTTTTTGCAGGATAAGAGACTGGTCAGCTTGAGTATATCGCGTTTGGTGGCGGGCGCTGGCATCAGTGAGGTGCAACAGAGGCTTTTAATCTGTTTTAATGAAATAGCCCGCGCCGGTAATGTCATATTATATATTGATAATATTCATGATCTAATTGCCATGAGCGGCGGTAGCGGCTTGGTTGAAGTTTTGGCTGAGGCTTTATCTAAAAATTTATTTATTTTAATCAGCGGCAGCACTTTGGCAAATTATACCAGTTATATTGAGAGGAGCAATCTGAGTAATATCATAAAAAAAATTGAGATCAAGGAGCCGGAAATAAACGGAGCCATCCAGATAATTGAAGGCAAGGCCGGGTTTATTGAAAATAAAAATAATGTATTTTTAACTTATGATGCCATTGAATCAGCCGTTAAATTGACTGATCGCTTTATCCATGATCAATTTTTGCCGTATAAAGCCATTACCTTATTGGAAGAAGTGGCTGTTTGGACCCGAAAAACAAAAGGTGCTAATGCTTTAGTTACTGGTAATGACGTGGCAACCTTGATGTCTGAAAAAATTGGCATGAAAGTTACCCAAATTACAGAAGGTGAGTCGGAAAAATTGCTTAAACTGGAGGAAACAATTCATGAACGCATGGTTGATCAGGAAGAGGCTGTTTCAGCGGTGGCCAACAGTTTAAGGCGCGCCAGGGCGGAATTGCGCGAAACAACCAGGCCGATAGCTAATCTATTATTTTTAGGCCCCACCGGCGTAGGTAAAACCGAATTAGCCAAAACCATTGCTGAAGTATATTTCGGCAATGAAGAAAATATGGTGCGTGTCGATATGTCTGAATATCAGGAGGCCAGCGCCGTTACTCGGTTAATCGGCGCACCGCCGGGTTATAGCGGTTCCGGAGGAGGCGGTATTTTAACTGAAGCAGTCAGGAAAAGGCCTTATTGCATCGTGCTTTTGGATGAATTGGAAAAAGCCCATCCTGATATTTTAAATCTTTTTCTGCAGGTTATGGATGACGGCCGTTTGACAGATTCAGCCGGCAGAACCATTGATTTTACCAATGTGATTTTAATCGCGACTTCTAATGCTCAGACTAATTTTATCCAACAGCAACTCGCAGCCGGTTTATCGGTTGAGGAAATAAAACGCCAACTTTTAGAAACGGAATTAAAGCAATATTTTAAGCCGGAGTTTATCAATAGATTTGATAATATTATTATTTTCAAGCCTTTAGGCTTTGAAGAAGTAGTGAAAATTACAGGCTTAATGCTGGCCAGAGTAGCCAAAACCATGGAAGCCAAAGGCATAAATTTTCAGGCCACTGAAGAAGCGATCAGGGAGCTTGCTCAGACAGGGTTTGATCCTCAATATGGTGCCAGACCTTTGCGCCGGGCCATTCAGGAGCATGTTGACAATGCCTTAGCCAGTTATTTAATAACCGGAAAAATCGGCCGCCGTGATGTGGCCATTTTGGAAAAAGGGGGAGTAATTAGAGTGGAAAAAGCCAAACAATTATAAATATGAATTATTTTTTAGCTTTTGTCATTACTTTTATTCTCTCTGCGATTTTAACACTGTTGGTCAGGAAAATCGCTTTGTATTTTAAAATTGTTGATGAGCCGGTTGGCGAGAGAAAAATCCATAAAACCCCAATGCCATTGCTGGGCGGACTGGCGGTTTTTTTTAGTTTTGCCTCTGTTTTGATTTATTATAGTTATTTCACCAATCTCATCATTCATGATTTTATTCAGCCCAAGTTTATAATTGGCATTATCATCTCCGGTCTGATTATTATCATCGGGGGAGTTTTAGAAGACAAATTTACTCTTAAGCCTAAATTTCAGATTGTATTTCCAATTTTAGCTGCCATTGTGATTGTTGCGAGCGGTATTGGCATCAGCCATATCAGGAATCCTTTTGGCGGTATTATCAGTTTCAATAACTGGCAATTCATTCTGTTCTGGTTTCAGGGCATACCTTACAAAATAACATTATTTGCTGATTTGTTTACTTTGATTTGGCTAATGGGCATGATGTATACTACAAAATTGCTAGATGGCCTTGATGGTTTAGTTTCCGGTATTACCGTGATCGGGTCATTAATAATTTTTGCCGTCGCTATAAATAAGGAAGTTGCCCAATTTAATACAGCTTTAATCGCCATAATTTTAGCCGGGGCTTTTGCCGGTTTTTTAATATTCAATTTTCATCCCGCCAAAATATTTTTGGGCGAAGGCGGCAGTTTGCTGGCCGGTCTCATGCTGGGAGTTTTAGCCATCATTTCCGGGTCAAAGGTGGCAACCGCGCTTTTAATCATGGGCGTGCCGATTTTAGATGTGGTTTGGGTGATTTTACGCCGGCTTATGAATTATCGTAAAATTAGCCTGGCTGACCGTAAACATTTACATTTTCGGCTGCTTGATGTAGGATTATCACATCGCCAGTCTGTAATATTTCTCTATTGTTTAACAGCCTTATTCGGTTCTTTTGCCCTGTTTTTACAGACCTTTGGTAAATTGCTAGCTTTAGTGGCACTGGCAGTATTCATGTTAATTTTAGCCGTAATATTGGTTATAATATACCGAAAGAAAAATAATCAGCCAATTGTATAATATATATGGACAAATCCAAGTTAAATTTAATTTTAATTGTTTTAGCTTTAATTATCTTTGTTATTGCTGTGATTCTGGTTGTATTTTTTACTAATCCCGCATATTTTACTTCAGGTTTAAGCAAGGGCAAGCTCATTATTAACGGAAAAACAATCAGTATCGAACTGGCTAAAACACCGGAACAAATAATAAACGGACTATCTAACCGTTCAAATTTAAAGGATAACCAAGGTATGCTTTTTATTTTTTCTGATAAAAGATACAGGAGTTTCTGGATGAAAGATATGAAGTTCCCGCTTGATATGATCTGGATTGATGATAATAAAATAATAGGCATTGCCGCAAATGTGCCGGTACCGGCTCAAGGTGACTCAAATCCTCCGGTTTACCGTTCTGATAGTGAAGTTAATTATGTTCTGGAGATAAATGGCGGCGCGGCTGAAAAAAATAATTTTAAGGTTGGCGATGAAATTGAAATTCTAAGCAAATAATATAAAAATATTAAGTCAGAGGCAAATTTAGTCTCTGATTTTATATTTGACATTTAATAGTTTTTTTTGTTAGATTAAGATGATTACAAGCCCACCTTTGCATAAAGCTACACTGGGAATGGAGGGAACTTTGAAAAAAACAAGGCCTGGCAAGAATAACGGTTATAAGCCGCCTGAGGACATTTGCACTGAATGCGGCAAAAAGCGCCGTATAATCAATCATGAGGGAGAAAAAAAGTTTTGTCGTCAATGCTATCAGGCTCCAAAAAAGACCTGCAGTATTTGCGGCCTGATCAAGATTGTGAATCAGAATGGCGCAGAAGGGCCGATTTGTATCAGCTGTTATCAAAGTCCAAAAGATACCTGCAGTATCTGTAAAAAAGAGGCTAAAATTGCCAAGCGCATTAATGGCGATCCGATTTGCCACAGCTGTTACGTGCCTCCGGAAGAAAAATGCGAAGTTTGCAGAGAGATCAAGCCTTTGGCCATCAGCAATCCGCCCACCTGTCACAATTGTTACCAGGCTCCAAAGGCTAAATGCGGTGTTTGCGGTCAGATTGAGCGGTTGTCAGTAAAAACTTGCGCAGAAAACATGGCCGAGATTATTTCGGTCCAGTCAAACCCCGTCGTAAATGACGGGGTTTTATAATTGACAAGATTATATATTTATTATATAATGGCATGTTGGTAAAAATACATTGATAAGGAGGAAAAGAATGGTTACGGTGATCATGTTCTATGCGTTTGTTCTGACTTGGTGTGTTCTTTTTTCCAAGCTGGAAGCCGAGATTGAAGGTGAACACGGCTGGGCCGCCAAAATGCCGACCAAGCATTGGCACTGGGATGGCAATAAACTGACTTTCAAGGATTTCGGTGTTGA
>JAPLYC010000014.1 GCA_026395755.1 Candidatus Parcubacteria bacterium
ATAATTAATTCCCCGTGTTAAGCGGGGTTTTAGTTTACGCGACTGTCATGGTGAGCATAGTCGAACCATGACACGGACGGCGTCACCCGTTCGACTATGCTCAGGGTGACAAATAAACCTATGATAAAACACAAAGACCAGCGCGTCGGCGTATTCGTTGACGTGCAAAACATGTACCATTCAGCCAAGCATTTGTATTCGGCTAATGTTAATTTTCAGGAAATTTTAAAAACCGCCATTTCCGGCCGAAAATTAATCCGCGCCGTGGCTTACGGTATAGTTTCACCGGCAGGTGAAGAAAAAAAGTTTCTGGAAATTTTGGGTAATCAGGGCTTTGAAGTTAAAGTTAAAGACTTACAGATATTTCACGGTGGAGCTAAAAAGGCTGACTGGGATGTGGGTATGGCCGTTGATGCTATTAAATTGGCTGACAAATTAGATGTGGTTGTTTTGGTTACCGGCGACGGCGACTTTATTCCCCTGATCCATTACTTACAGGAAAATAAAGGCTGTCTGGTGGAACTGATTTCCTTTGAACGCAGTACTTCATCTAAGATGCTGGAGGTAGTAGATGACTATATTGATCTGGGCAAGGAACCGGGGAAGTATTTGTTGAAGGGTGTAAGAAAAATACGAAGATAGATTTAGAAGCACCAAAAAACAAATTTCAAGCTCCAAGTAAATTTCATAAGTCAAATCCCAAATCATAAATCTTGGTATTTGAGAATTGTGATTTGTAATTTACTTGATAGTTGATGCTTGATATTTGATTATTATTTATAATTAAGGCTGACCGACAGACAAGCTGAAATTGTTTTTTATAAACAAGTTCAGAAGCCTGAAGGTCAGCAAGAAAGGAAAACTTTTTATGGAAAGTTTTAAGTTTAGTAAAGAGATTGCTGGCCGCAACCTCACAATTGAAACAGGAAAATTGGCCAATCAGGCTCAGGGCAGTGTCACGGTATCTTATGGGGATACTGTTGTTTTAGGTACTGCTGTAATTTCAAATGAAACCAGACAGGGCATTGATTTTTTCCCTTTAACTGTAGAATTTGAGGAAAGGCTTTATGCTGTGGGCAGAATCAAGGGCTCTAAATTTATCAAAAGAGACACCAGGCCTGGCGATGAAGCTGTTTTAAACGGTCGCATGATTGACCGCGCCATCAGACCGCTTTTTTCTGAAGATCTCAGAAATGAAGTTCAGGTCATTATAACTGTTTTGTCAGTTGACCCGGAAAATCCATCCAAAATTGTCGGCTTAATCGCGGCTTCTGCTGCTTTGGCAATTTCCAATATTCCCTGGGATGGTCCGATCGCAGGACTTAATGTCGGCTTGAAAGACGGGAAATATATTTTAAATCCGACGGTTTCAGAATTGAATGAAGGTAATTTAGAATTGACCTTAGCCGGAACCAAGGAAAAATTTGTCATGATTGAGGCTGAAGCTAAAGAAGTGCCTGAACAGAATGTTTTGGAAGCCTTTAAATTCGGTCAGAAAGCTTTGGGCGAAATTGTGGATTTGATTAATGAGGCAGTTAAAAAGGTTGGCAAGACTAAATCAACTCTTACTGAATTAATGCCTCAGGATACTGAAGAAATGTTGGCTAAGAAAAAAGAAATCATTAAAGTTGCCGAAGAATTTATTGCAACCCAAGTCAATCCTTATTTATTGAATGAAGTTAAACCTACCAAAGCTTTGCGTAAGCATGGCATGCATGAAATAATGGCTGAACTCCACAAAGAACTTTTAGAAAAGGGCTATGATGAGGATTTGGTTCATTATGCTTTGGATAAGACTTACAAAATAATTGACCAAAAAGTTTCAGCCGCGATTTTGGAACGCGAATCCCGGGTTGATGGCCGTAAATTAAATCAGATTCGCCCGCTTTCCTTTGAAGTTGGTCTTTTAAAACGATTACATGGCAGCGGATTATTCCAGCGCGGTGAAACCCAGGTTTTATCAGTCGTAACTTTAGGCGGTCCGGGCGATGCCCAGGTTTTGGACAGTATGGAAGATGTCGGTGAAAAAAGATATATGCATCATTATACTTTTGCACCTTTTGCAGTTAATGAAGTTAAACAGATGCGCGGTTTAGGTCGCCGAGAAATCGGACACGGCGCTTTGGCGGAAAAAGCTTTGGTTCCGGTGTTACCTACTAAAGAAGAATTTCCTTATACTATCAGAGTTGTGTCTGAAACTTTGGGATCGAACGGTTCCAGTTCCATGGCTTCAACCTGCGGTTCAACTTTAGCCTTGCTTGATGCGGGTGTGCCATTAAAAAGTCCGGTCGTAGGTATTGCCATGGGTTTAGCTACTGACGGCAAAGGCAAATATAAAATCATTACTGACTTGCAGGATTTGGAAGACGGCCCGGGCGGTATGGATTTTAAAGTTACTGGAACTAAAAATGGCATTACTGCCATTCAGATGGATACCAAGACTGATGGTTTAACCATCAAAATGGTGGAAGAAACATTAACTCAGGGCCGAGAAGCTTTGGATCAGATTTTGAAAGAAATGGCCAAGGTTATTGCGGAGCCAAGAGCCGAGATGTCTCCTTTTGCTCCTCGCATTACCTCCTTTACTATTGATACGGCTAAAATTAAAGACGTCATTGGACCCGGTGGTAAAGTTATTAATAAAATCATTGCTGAAACCGGAGTTGATATTGATATTGATGACAGCGGTTTAGTAATGGTTACTTCCAATAATGCTGAAATGTCCGCCAAGGCAGTCTTGATCATTAAAAATATTGTTAAAGTGCCGGAAGCGGGTGAAATTTATAAAGGCAAAGTGGTACGCATTATGGATTTTGGCGCTTTTGTGGAAATTTTACCGGGTAAAGACGGCATGGTTCATATCTCCAGGCTGGCTCCGGGCAGAGTTAATAAAGTAACGGATATTCTGGATGAAGGCATGGAAGTGACGGTTAAAGTTAATGAAATCGACAGCCAAGGCAGAATTAATTTATCACTTGTTGAAGGCGGTAAGACTTACATCCCAGGCAGTTCCAGCAGTTTTGACAGTGATGACCGCGGTCGCGGTGACAGAGGCGGCTTTGGCTCGCCTCGCCCATCGGGTGGCGGTGACAGAAAAAGATTTTTTAAAAGACGAGACGATAGATAAATTATAGGTACTCGGAATTTGGGATTAGGAATTTGATTATTGAGTATAAAAAAGAAGGCGCGTATTAGCGTCTTCTTTTGGTGTTGGGTATTTTCTCTTTCCAGACTAGCTGGGGATTTTGCAGGTCAAGCTGCTGAATATCTTGGAGCGCTTGTTTGAGAGCCTGTTTTCTGGCTCCGAGTTTATCTGGGCAATCAAGCTCCATATATTTTCTTTCGGGCTTGCCTATACCAAACTGTCTGAAATCATATTCAATGTACCAAGCCATTTTTTAGTGCCCTCCTCGTGGGTTATTTTTATCAAAATTATAATCAGATGTCAATTAAAAAAGGCGCTCCGTTTTGCGGTGCGCCTGGTTGGAATCATTCCCATTCCAGGGAATATTCGTAGTTGTTGTCCGGTGTTTTAGAAATCTGCAGTTTGACGTTTTGCGCGCCGGCCTGGGTGACCAGCTCTTCGAATTGGCCGCCCAGTTGCCAGGCTAATGCAGTGGCAGCCTCCTCAAACTTTTTGTCCGCCTCGGTCAGGGTAAGAGAAATAGTTATTGATTTTTCTCCCACTTTAATAACATTAGTTTTGGAAACCACATTGATAAAGCACAATTTGTGATAGTCTACCAGTTTCTTGGCACTTTCAATCGGATTTCCGACTGTCAGCATGTTTTTGTAGGTTTGCAGCAGATTTTTCATCAGTAATCTGCCGAAAAGTCTCGTTGCTTGCAAATTGCCCTGTGCCACAATGTAGAAAACCGCCCGTCCCAGCCTGCGGAAAAAGGCATAGGGATATTTGGTCCCAGGTAAAATCATTACCTTTAGCTCTTGCAGATCTTCCGCAGTCAAAAAATCTTTCAGCCTGTCTTTTTGATCGGGATGATCTTTAATGTACTTATTGATCATTTTGGCCCAATCAACGAGCCATGTCCCTTTAACTTGTTCTCCAGACTCTTTGTTGACCATTTCCTCCTCCTTGTAATTCTAAAGTTCAAATTTTTAAGAACCTTTTGGTAACAAGAATTTAACAAAGCACAGTCGGTTTGTCAATGACTTTGCCAGATATTGTTTTTTCCATTATACTTTTTATATATGAACCTCTGGCATCAAAGGTTAATTATTTTTATCGCAAAAGTTTTGGCAGTAATTTTAGGCTGGGTATTTATCGGCTATTTTTTGTATTACAATTTATATTTTAAACAAGATGCTCTGATAAAATATGTGCCTAAAGACGCCATTGCTTATGCGGCGTTCAGAATCACGCCTGAATTGGAGCAGACGCAATTGCTGGCCGGAATGAAAGCCCAATTTTTCAATGATTTCAATTTACCGGAAGCCGGCTGGGAACAATTAAACCAGCTGACGGGCAATAATTTCAGTTTGGCCGTAATCCCAAATAACCATGCTGAGTCTCTGACTTTTAGCTATTTACTGCTTTTTGATTTTGGCGCCAGAAAAAATATTGATGAGCAATATTTGGAGTTTACTAAAAAGAAGGGCTGGTCATATTATGTTTTTACCAATCAAACAAAAAGCAGAAAAATAGTAGCCATTACCAGTACAGAAGACCTGCTCAATAAAGTTAAGCAGGTGGCGGCCCAAAATGAACCTTCTTTAGCTCAAGATGTCGGGGTAGTGCTAAATTTAAAAAAATTTGTACCTAAAGAATTCTGGGCGCGAGTTTATTGCGATTTAGATTATTTGGCTAGCCAGACGCCAAAAATATCAGATTGGCAAATTAAATTGGCGCTGGCTGCTATAAAATCAAATAATTCAGGGCCATTATTTTTAGGTATGAAAAATCTGGATAACAAAATTGTTGCCCAAAATAATCTTAACCCTTTAAGTTTGCAGGAGGTAACAGCGACTCTTGAGAAATTGCCGTCCAATCTGGAATATAGCTTGAGCTTTTCAGATTTGCCCAATAAGTGGAAGACCATTACTAATTGGCTCCAGAATAACGATGCTGCTTACTACGCCCAGCTTTTAAAGAACAAAGAATATTTGGAAGGCGTTTATAACTTTTCCTGGGAAAATGAATTATTACCGGCTTTAAGTCGACAGATTCAAATTATAAAAACCACAGATAACCAAATTTTACTCAGTGCTAAAGTGCCAGACAATGATTTGACTAAATTAGCGGCAAAAATTGAATCAATTATAAAAAATTATTTAGCCACCAATTCTCCCGTCATTAAACCAAAGAAGATGCCGGACTATACCTATATCAATCAGGTGCTTAGAGATACTTCCAATCTTGATTTTATTGAAGATCAGGTAGCAGGTTTAAAAATCAAGTTATTGGATTCTAATGGTCAGGAATATGCCTATATTTTAAGTAATAATAGCATTATTTTAGCTAATTCCAGGCAAATAATCAATGATAATCTGCAAAATGATCAGATATTAAAATACTGGCAAGCAACTGGAAATATTTATGATTTTGGTAGTAACTTTAGCCAAAATACATATCTATCCGGACCATATTTGCAATCATATATTTCATTGTTTAGCAATATAAAGTATTTACTAGTGAATGAGGATAAGTCATCTGGTGCATTTAGGCTAATATTGGAGTAAATTTTTAGTGGTGTGGAAAAGATGGGGACAAAGTCATGCCTATATATAAGTGATTTTAGTTCATGTAGAAAAGCAAGCCTAAAATATAATATTAATGATTTTTAGACAATTTTAGCTTATATTAGCTAAAATTGTTTTATTTTTTATACACAATAAATTGACAAGAACCTATTTTATTGATATAATGGTAGTACAATAAGTTCTTTGAAAGACTTTAGGGAAATCGAGCTAAAATTTAAATATTCTCTAACTTTGGCTAAATTTCCTTGCTTTTTACTATTTTTCTCCTCATTAACAGACTTGAAGCTGTTATAAATATTGTACGTTTGCTGTTTCCTGCCAAAATAAAAATAAAAAATTCTTAATTCCCCAAGGCATTAAGCCGAAAAATGGTAAAAAGCCGATCCTTACCAAGCTTCAAGAAGGATTTCCTAGACTTTATCCGTATATATTAATGACTCGCCGTAAGGGCGGACGTTAATTAGATAAAGCCTATAGGCCTCAATTGGCCACATAATTTATTTTTATTGGGCATCAACTTGAGGCCTTTTTTTTGCCAAAATTTGCATTTCTGGATATTGCCCAGCAACTCTTGACAGATTTTAGGGTCTAGGGTAGTATTAATATACATTCTAATTTATAATTAGATTATAAATATAGACAACCACAATGGGTTTGCGGTTGTTTTTAAATCAAGGCTTTTACCAATTAAGGTGCTGGCCAAAATAAAAATATGACCAAAGAAACTTTAGAAAAAATTAAAAAGGATTTAATAACCCGTAAAGAACAAATTGAAAAGGAATTGGCAGGATTTACTAAAAAAGATGAATTTGTAAAAGATAATTATCGTTCTGAATTTCCAGATTTTGGAGATAAGGAAGATGAAAATGCCGAAGAAATAGCGACCTACACTGATAATTTGTCAGTCGAATATTCCCTGGAAAAAACTTTACGTGATATTAAAAAAACTCTGGAACGTATTGAAGCCGGTAATTATGGCAAATGCGCTTATTGCGGCAAGGAAATTGCCGAAGACAGACTCTTAGCGCGTCCGACCTCCAATGCCTGTGTGGAATGTAAGGAAAAATTAACCAGCCAATAAAATGGCCTCAAAAATTTGTAAAATCGGTTTGATAATTTTATCCTCTTTCGGTTTGTTTGTTTTAGAATCTATAATTAAATATACTATAGTAAATAAAATCCCCAGTCAGGGATTTTATTTATTTAAGCCGATTTTACAGATTATTTACACTCCCAATTATAATATAGCTTTCAGCCTGCCGTTACCGGTCATTTTAATTTATTTTTTGGTGATTTCAGCCTTAATTTTTTTGTGTTTTTTGTGGTGGCATAATGTATGTTTGGGAAATACACAATTGATTTTAGCCAACTCTCTGATTATTATCGGTGCTACTAGTAACCTGATTGACCGATTTATGCTAGGTTATGTGGTAGATTATATCAATATAGTTATCTGGCCCATTTTTAACCTGGCGGATTGCCTGATCGTAGCCGGCATTACTATTTATTTTTTATCAGAGTTCAAAAGAAAATAGGAATATCTAGTAATTTTTAAATACTCCTTGAGTGTAATCAGTAAATTATTAGCAATACTTGACGGGTATTCTTTTTTTTGCTAAGGTGCCAAAACGCAAGATGTATGGCGATGTGTTTATAACTAATCTCCAATTGTCTTGCGAAAAATTTGCGGACGAGTAGGCGTATATTTTTATAACGAGTAAGTTTGAAGTTATTGAAGAAAAGGGAACGTGCAGGTGAGTGTTTGTAAAAACGTATGCGCATCTGTTTCCCTAAAAATTTTGCCCCAAAGGGGCCACTTTAATGCGGACGATCGCAAAGCTGTTTTTTAAAACTAGTTTACCAATGTCCGCAAAACAAACGGGCGAGACGATGAAGCATCTGTTCTTAACTGAACTAATATCCAATTGTCTCGCCCCCTTTTCTTTGAGTTTTTAGCAAGAGTCTGGAGCAACAGTTAAGAATTTAGAGTAAAGGGGACGACCAGAAGATTGTTTTTAAACGATGTACATCTTGTCCCCCCAAAAAAATGCAGACAATTGCCACCATGTTTAAATTTAAACGTGTAAACAGGTGTTTGCAAAACAAAAGGGCGAGACGACACTGGGACTGTTTTTTAAAACAAGCAGATGTGTGTCTCGCCCCCTTTTCTTTGAAGTTGCAAGTTATAAAGTAAAAAGTTTATAAAGTCAGGGAAAAGGGGACGATTAGCCCG
>JAPLYC010000063.1 GCA_026395755.1 Candidatus Parcubacteria bacterium
CCGGCAGTAGGTTGGTGCTTTTTTTCTATCGAGGCCATAATATTGATCATCCTCTTTTTCCTTTTTGCTCTTGAATTTATCCCCGGAGGAGGCCCTTCCTAAGACACGAAAAAACAAACGGCATCTTAAAAGGAACGACTCCTGATCGTTCCTTTTCTTTTATGCTTTATTTAAGATCTATTTTTTCAAACTTAATTCCTTTCCCAAACCACTCTTCCCCCAACTTCTGATAATGAGATGACAAATCAGTCACGTAAAAAATATTTTGCGAATTTTTATCTAATTTACTTTCAATTTCCGGATGTCGCCCTAAATAATCAGCCAAAGAATCAGCCACAATTTCACCGGAATGTAAAACTTTGGTTCGTTTCCCCATTATGCCCTGAATTTCCTTAAATAAAATCGGATAATGGGTACAGCCCAAAATTAAAGTATCAACTTTTGCAGATTTCAATGGCTTTAAATATGTGCGCAAAACTCTTTTAGTCACATCTGTTTTTTGCCAGCCTTCTTCCACTAAAGGAACCAAAAGCGGACACGCCTGTTGTAAAACTTCCAGTTGCGGTTTCTTATTTTGAATTTCTTCAATATAAACATGAGAATTTACGGTTCCCTTAGTGCCAATAATCCCAACTTTCTTTTTGCCACTAATAATTGCTTTTTCAACTACCGGACGAATCACTCCCAACACTCGCCTGTCCGGATAATTTTTCGGCAGCCATTCATTCTGAATTTTAAATAAAGCTTCAGCTGACGCAGTGTTACAAGCAATTATAATCAACTGGCAATCCTGCTTAAATAAAAAATCAACTGCCTGTTCCGTAAAATTATAAATTACTTCCCGGGAGCGGTTGCCGTATGGCGTACGCGCATTGTCGCCCAGGTAAATGTAATCATACTGCGGCAGTTTCTTGATAATTTCTTTGAGAATAATCAGACCGCCAAGGCCTGAATCAAAAATACCAATTTTTCCACCAGAGGCGGATCCGCCTTCGGCGGACATAATTTTAATTTTACTGTACATAAAATTTCATGTAACCGCATTCATCTAAATAAAACCTCATTTAATTAATTTTCCATATTGAACAAATAGACCCTAGCATAAATCCTCTTAAGTTTATATTGCTTAAACGCAAACGCAGTAACCAATTTAACGACCTTGGTCATTATGCCCTGACCCCAGTATTTTTTAGCCAGCCAATAACCGATCGATGCTTTGTGTCCCTTAACTATTTTATGCAACCCGATAGAACCGACCGCTTCCCCGTTTATTTCAATGACAAAGGACTGACTGTCAGGATTTTTCTTTTTTTCTTCGAGTAAATGCCTTTTTAAAAAAATCTTAGCGTCTTTTAATTTATATGGGTAAATATTCAAAGCCAGGCAGCGGATAATTGCCATATCATTAATATTTCTGGCCACATCCTGAGCATCAGTCATTTTATACGGCCGTAAAATAAATTCTTTGGTTTTGATAGTCATAATCCTACGAAATTACGAATTTTGTACGAATATACGAAAAAATGCAACCTAATAAAATTTCATATAACCTCATACAACTTAATAAAACTTTATTTAATTAAAGTCAGAAGTTCCTTCACCCTCTTATCAACCAACGTCTGCGACTTTGCCTCCACATTCAACCGAATCAAGGGTTCAGTATTTGATTTGCGTAAATTAAAACGCCAGTCATCATATTCAACACCTACACCGTCAATTAAATCTACCTTGCCGTCTTGGTATTTTTGCTGTGCCTGGCGAATGACTTCGTCCGGATCAGCCACTGTCTGATTTAATTCACCTGAAATAAAATATTTCTCCCGGAAATTTTTTGCCAAATCAGACATTTTTTGACCGCTGTTACTAAGCATTTCCAAAATTATCAAAAGCGGGATCATGCCGTTATCGCAGAAAAAATTATCGCGGAAATAAAAATGGCCGGTTATTTCACCTGCAAAAAGGACATTATTCTTCCTCATGCCGTCTTTAATCAAGGCATGACCGACTTTGTTCATAATTGACTCCCCCCCGGCTTGGGCTACGGTTTCTTTAACCGCCCAATATTGCCTGGGATCCATGATGATTTTTTCCTTTGCCTGAGATTTGGCCAGGAAAAACTTAGCCAATATCGCAGATAAAAAATAATTGTCAACATATTCCCCGTTTTCATCAAAAAGAAAAATTCGGTCAGCATCAGCATCCCAGGCCACGCCTAAATCAGCTTTTTCCGCTCTGACTAATTCTTCGGTTTCCTTTCTTCTGTCAGGAATCATTGGGTCAGGCCTGCCTTTGGGAAAATTGCCATTGGGCTCAAAATCCAAAGGCACAATTTCAACGGGTATAAATTCCAAAATTTTATTCACAGCCACTCCGGCCATGCCAAAATTAGCATTAGCCACAATTTTCATGGGCTTAATTACTTTGGGGTCAATAAAACTCAAACAGTGCTTAACATAATCAGTTAAAATTTCTTTTTTTATAATTTCCCCTTTTTCCGGCTCCATTATTTGTTCATCCTTTAAAACCTGATCACGCATGTCCATAATACCTGTATCACCTGAGATCGCAATGGCCTTTTCCCTGACAAATTTCAGGCCGTTATATTCACCCGGATTATGAGATGCGGAAATAGTTATACCGCCGCTATAACCGTATTTAGCCACGCTAAAATAAAGCATGTCAGTGGAAATAGTGCCAATGTCAATAACATCAAAACCGGCATCATTTATGCCTTTGGCAGCTGCCTGCCACAAACTCGGTGAAGACAAACGCACGTCTTTGCCCAAAGCAATAGCGCCTTTGGGCTTAAATACCTTAACATAAGCCTGAGCGATTTTATAAACCGCGTCTTCATCAATATCAGTCGGATAAATGCCGCGCACATCGTAAGCTTTAAAAATTGAAGGATTGATCATAATATTGTAAGTCTGAAGTATGAAGTCTAAAGTCTAAAATTTCGGACTTCGAACTTCGGCCTTCGGACTTAATTTTAATTGTTTCCCAAATTTAATTCTTTTCTAACCACAGCCATCAAAGCGCCCAAGCCCCACAACAAAACTGCCAATTTAACCAGCCAGCCGAGAAAAGGCAGCCAGCAGAGTAAATAAATTAAGGACAGCCCCAGAATCATGGCCCAAACAGCTGAGGCTTCTTTTTGTTTAAAAATACGAGTCAAAATTAATTTGCCCAAATACAAAGCAATAAAAATACGGCTGATATATAAAGCGACCATAAAGAGGGCGCCTAAAATCAGGGCCAAAGGAAAGCCGATAATAGTCACTGCTAAAATTATTAAGGCTACCGGAGTGACAACCAGACAAATTAAGCCCGTTAAAATTGTCAGGGCTACTTTACTTTCCAGCTGCTTTAAGATTTTAGCAGTCTGAACTTTAAATACAAAGACAACAACTAAACCGACAATTATTGATCCTAATAAGCCGGCTAACCACAAGACCAGGCCCAAACCCTTAGCCTTATGAGGCTGACTTTTTGTTTGAGGCTGCGCTTGAGTGAATTTTTCTTCATTTTGAATTTTGGCTCCTGAGATTATCTGGGCGGTTTTGCCTGCCGTATATTCCAGATTGCCGTGGATATTAGTTTCAGGCTGTAAAATCAAATCTCCTTCTGTACCAATTGCCAAATAAGCACTGCCTAAAATTTCATTATTTAAAACGATATTCCCTGCCGTCGCATATAAATTCTTATTGATTTTACCGTAAAATTCCCCATTACCTCCCAAAAATATTACGCTTTTTCCAACTTCAGCATTCTTAGACAAAGTAACCACTCCGGAAAGAATCGTAACATTTCCACCCACCTTGCCGTTAATAGTGACGTAACCGGCAGCCACTCTTAAATCCCCTTTAATTTCAGAATTTATAACCACATTGGAACCGGCAACCATTAAATCACCCTCAATCGGCCCGGAAATATTTATATTAGCGCCTGCCAGATAGACATCATCTTTCATAATGGCATTAATATTCAAATTCTGTCCGGCCAGATAAAAAACATTGTTATATACCATCCCCGCCGGGATATAAATATTGCCTGAAGTTTCCTTACCGTCAAAATTTGCCTGACTGGCGGTTGGCAAAGTTAAAAAAATAATTACCACAACCAGCATGGAGCAGAAGATGAAAATTTTCAATAATTGTTCGCGTTTGAAAATCATATTTTTCTCCAATATTTTCCCTAATTTTAGCAAAATATTGCCACATAGGGAAAAATTAATTCAAAATTATAAATTTCTTTTGACATTAGCACAATTTTTATACTATAATTAACTTAAGAGAACGTCATTCTAAGCCGTAATATTTTGGCTATTTTTGTTTATATTCCCTGAAAGAGCCTGCCAATATCAAATATCTAAATTAAGTATATTCAATTTAATTAATTAAAGCAAAAAATTATGCCTATTTTGGTAATAATTCTGGTCATTATCGGCGTGGTTATTTTATGGCTGATTGCGGTTTATAACGATTTGATTAAAAGCCGTAACCGCGTTGATGAAGCCTGGTCCGATATTGACGTCCAATTAAAAAGAAGGTATGACTTAATTCCCAATTTAGTGGAAACAGTCAAAGCTTATGCCGGCCATGAAAATCAGGTCTTTCAAAAAGTAACCGAAGCGCGTTCTCAGGCAATGCAAGCCAAAAGCATTGAAGAAAAAGGCAAAGCAGAAAATGTCCTTTCCGGCACTTTAAAATCATTATTTGCTGTCGCCGAAGCCTATCCTGATTTAAAAGCCAGTACAAACTTCTTACAGCTTCAGGATGAATTGAGCGATACTGAAAATAAAATCCAGGCTTCCCGCCGCTTTTACAACGGCAATGTCCGCGATTTCAATACCAAAATTCAGATTTTCCCTACCAATATGATCGCCGGCATGCTGGGCTTTAAAAAATACGACTTCTTCCAGATTGAAGCCGAAGAAAAAGAAGCTCCCAAAGTTGCATTCTAAAAACACGAATTTATTTGCGCTAATAACACTAATTTGTGTTATTAGTGATAATGTATTAGTGTTTCAGCACTCCTATGTATCAACAAATTGACTCCAACAAGCGCAAAACAGTTTTATTAATCGTAATCTTTATTGCTTTTATTCTTTTATTAGGCTGGCTTTTTGGTTATCTGACTGAAAGCGGTTATCTGGGTTTAGGGGCGGCCATTATTATATCTACGGTCATGACTCTGATAAGTTACTATGCGGGCGACAAAGTAGCTTTGTCCAGCTCCGGCGCCAGAGAAATCACTCATGACGAAAATAAATATGTCTATCATCTGGTGGAAAATTTATGCATTACCGCAGGCACGCCTCTGCCGAAAATTTATATTATAGACGACCCCAATATCAATGCCTTTGCCACCGGCAGAGACCCGCAACATGCTTCCATTGCCCTGACCCAAGGCGCTATAGACAAATTAACCAATGAGGAGCTGGAAGGCGTAATCGCCCATGAACTTTCACATGTAAAAAATTATGATATCCGGCTGATGATGGTGGTGCTTGTCCTGGTCGGTGTTATTGCTCTTTTGGCTGACTGGCTGATGCGCGGACTTTTTCATAAGGGAGATAACAATAAATCCGCCGGCATATTTATTATTGTCGGCATAGTCATCGCGCTACTGACACCGTTAATTGCCGAGCTGATCAAACTTGCGATTTCCCGCAAACGCGAATATCTGGCCGATGCTGACGGATCACTTTTAACCCGTTATCCCCAGGGCCTGGCCAATGCCCTGGAAAAAATCGGCCAGGAAAATGTACAACCCTTAAAACGAGCCCATAATGCCACGGCTCATTTATATATTGCCAATCCGTTCGGCCAGACTAAGAAATTTTTAAGCGGACTCTTTTCGACTCATCCGCCTTTGGAAGACCGCATCGCCAAATTGCGCGGTATGGCATAAAATATTAACGTTTCTTTTTGGGGGGCTTTTTTATAATAGGTTAAATATCAAATTTTCCGCCTGAGGCTGCCTGTCCGCCTCCGGCTGATTATACTTAATTCTTAAAATTTTTCAACATGCCAACCGATAAC
Organism: Candidatus Parcubacteria bacterium; assembly: GCA_026395755.1. Taxonomy (GTDB): domain Bacteria; phylum Patescibacteriota; class Patescibacteriia; order CAIXNZ01; family CAIXNZ01; genus JAPLYC01. Next base: position 6,045 of record JAPLYC010000063.1, read on the forward strand.
TCCGTAAAATTAATGCCGGTCAGCCAGTTATTTCTTAAATGCCTGGAAATAGTCAAACAAAGCTGGCTGAACTTATTATTAAGTTTAATTTTTATTACTGTTTTAATTACGGCAGCCAATCTGCTTTTGACTTATATTTATTATCTGCTGGTTACCTTTAAAATCATTACTGTAGATAATATAATAATTTCCCGCATTCTCTGGACCTTGAGTACTTATTTTATCTACTTTCTTATTGCCGTAGTTGCCCAGATCGTCATTATTTATACTTTAATGAATCCCAAGCTGAAATTCAGGGAAAATATTAAATCCGTCAAAAAACACTTTTTAAATTTTCTTTTCCTCTCAATTATTATTTCCCTTTTACTTGTTATTTTTTCCCTGCCGATTTACGCGGCCATTATATTCTTTATCGCGAACCAAGCTGTTCTGGGCATACTTTCCCTGATTCTGGGCTATATTTTAATCTTACTGCTTTCCTCAACTCTCATTTTTAGCATCTATATCATCATTGAAAAAGATGAATATCCGCTTAATGCCCTCAAACACACTTACCATTTAAGCAAAAGCAGCCTTTCCAGCCTGGCCTTTAAAATTTTCGTGCTGGCAATTATGGTTTTAATTTTAAATAATATTTCCGGCTTACTATTTAAACTGCCGGCAATCGGACCCGCTTTAAGCTATATCTTTATTATTATCATTATGCTTTTAATGCTGGTCTATCCCTTTGCCTTATACCAGGATTTAAAAAGAGTAAAAAGCGCTTAGGCTTAGAAACTAATTTTTTCAAATGGCGGATTCAAATACTTCACAAGCTAATAACCAGGAAAAGGATCAGGGGCGAAATTTGCGCGCTCAACAAAGGCAGCTTAAAGTATCCGGCGAAGTACCCAAGCCAGAAACACCTGAGGAAAATGAAGGACAGAAAAATACCGGCGGAGGAAAAAAAAGCAAGCCGCAAAAGCCAGGATCGCCAGACGAACCTGGCAGCCCAGACAATGAAGATAAGGCCGGGAATGAGGATGAAACTTCGCCCGAAGAAGAGCCGGATGAAATGGATTCTGCCAAATTACCAAATACTTCTCCGACAACCAACGGATCAAAAAAAGGACAAAAAGCGGGAGCTGGCGCAAGCCCGGATAGGAAAAATAATCAGGGAGCAGATCAAGAAGACCAGCCGAAAGAAAAAGATTCTCCGGGAAAAGATGCAAAAGAAGAAAATCCTACGGAACAAAATTCAGATGAAAAAAATACAGGTAAAAATGATGAAACGCCAGCTGATAAACCGGGATCTGACCAGCAGCCTTCCGAACAGAATCAACCCGAAGGGGAAAAAACAGAATCGCAGCAAAGTCCGGATCAGGAACCTGAGGAGAAAAAAGCAGAACAACAAGAAAGTCCGGATCAGGAAAATGGTCAAAAACAAGGAGAACAAGGAGCTGGAGATGAAAATCAGCAGGCGCGGGATTTTCGAGTAGCACAACGACAACCAACCGGAGCCGGACCAGGATCGGAACCGCCTACAGAAGCAGGTCAGTCTGACCAAACTAAATTAATACAAGGCCAAGCAGACAAGGGAAAACAAGGCGGAGAAGACCAGTCTAAAGATAAGAAGGAAGGCGAAGCAGATAAGGGTAAGGATAAACAACAGGAAGAAGATCCGGAAAAAGCCATCCAAAGGGATTTGCAAAAGACGCTAAGAGCCGCTTCCCAACTTAAAATCAAAGATGCCGCTAAAGCAGCTAAGCAAGTTGCCCAAGATATCATTATCATGATCAGCCAAAAAGTAACGGCTCAAATTTTAAGTGATGCCTGGGCTGGAATAGTTGCGTTCGAATTTGTTATCACTATAATTGCAGGGTTCCTCTATGTTAATTTTCATTTTGCCGCCAAATATATTGCCAGTTCCAAATACTTCTGCCGCTTTGGGCATGAATGGAAAGAATATCTCGGAGGATTTGGAGCAGCCGATGCAGCCGGAGGAGCTGCGGGTGGCGCCGGTGGAGGCGGTGGTGCCGGTGGTTCTGGGGGTTCTGGTGGAGCTGCTCCCATAAGTGACGGCACTGATTCTTTTGATAAAAAAGTTGACAGAATTGCCTGGATGGTTATTGAAATGGCAGAAATTGTTGTTTTTATATTTTTGGACATTATTGTTGTTCTGGCAATTTTTCTGATAATTAATATTATTTTAGCGCCATTTGTTGTTATTTTATTATTCGTTACTTTACTTACCGGACAATCATAAATTTGATTCACATAAAATATTAATAACCTAAAAAAATATGTCTGATCGAACTAAAAAAGTTTTACTGGTTATACTTTTTATTGCCATTGCCCTGCTCTTAGGCTTGGCCATTTATTTTTTATTTTTCCGGCCTCTTTTACCGCAACCGACACCACCCGTAACACCAGTGACACCCACTCCACCGACCGGATTTCCTCCCACCCAGCCACCCACAGCCTATGTACCGCCGCTTATTAACGCGCCTGCGCTTGTTCCCCCTGCCCTGCCCAGCATACCGCCGACCCCCACCATTCCGGGCGCGGCCATTTCATTTCAAGCCAATGGCGGTCTAACCGCCTATACTGTGTTGGAAAGTGATCCGGCCATTAGTCCCTCTTTAAGCAGCAATGGTACTGATTTGGTTTATTATAATGCCAATAACGGATTTTTCTACAATATTACCCCGGACGGCACTAAAACTTTAATTTCCGACGTTGCTTTTAAAAATGTGGAAAAAGTAACCTGGGCGCCTAACAGCAAACAGGCGGTAATGGAATACCCGGATGGTTCAAATGTCATTTATGATATAAATAAAAAAACAACCATCACCCTGCCCACTCACTGGAAAGATTTTACTTTTTCACCTGACAGTTCCAAAATCGCTTTTAAAGCCATGAAGCTGGATCCCGAAGACAGATATATTGCGGTCAGTGATATCAACGGTGGCAATTATCGCCAGATTGAGCCTATGGGCGATGAGGATGAAAATGTTACAGTTACCTGGGCTCCCAACAACCAATATGTCGCCCTGTTTATCAAAGGCCTTGATGCTGACCGTTCTGAAATTTACCCGATCGGCTTTAATGGCGAGAATTTCAAAGCAGTGCGCGTTGAGGGACGCGATCCCCGTTATGTTTTTTCACCTACCGGCAATAAATTGCTTTACAGCTCATATAATTCCTCGTCTTCATATAATCCGACTCTGTGGGTAGTTAATTCAACCCCGGATTTACTGGGTACCGGCCGCACCAAACTCGATCTTGATACCTGGGCGGATAAATGCACTTTTGGCGGCGATAATACTATTTACTGCGCCGTGCCAAAAACACTTGATATGGGCAGCGGCTTTATTCCCAGCATGGCCGATTCCCAGCCTGATAATATTTATAAAATCAGCCTGCTCAATGGCACCAAAGAATTGATTGCCCAGCCGCTTTTTGACACTTCAATCGGCAAAATGGTGGTCAGTCAAGACAAGAGCATCCTTTATGTCTGGGATAAAAATTCCGGCCAAATTAAAGAAATAAGATTATAAAACTATGCCAACTGACAAGAAAAAATTTCTGATCTCCCCTCAAAAGCTTTATTTTATCTATTTCCTGATTTTTTCGGTGATTGTCATTGTGGTTATTTCCTATAGTTTAGTCAATTATTACTGGAAAGAATGGAAAATGTATAATTTTCTGGACCAGTATTATAAAAACCAGTCAGAACAAGCGCAGAAAAAAATTCCGGCTGTTACCCGCTATGATCCGATCAAAGGCCAGCCAGACGCCAAAGTCACTGTCTTTACCTATACTGATTTTACCTGCCCCAGCTGCGCTACTGCGCAAGCCACACTGGACAGCTTAGAAAAAATTTATACCAGTCAGGTTCGTTTTATTTTTAAAGGATTGCCGGTCACTATTAACCAGGAAACCCGGCCGTCTCTTTCCGCCTCTTACTGCGCCTGGGAACAAAACAAATTCTGGGACTACCAAGCGTTGCTGTTTCAAAACCAAGCCAATTTAAACCAAGCCACTTATATCAGTCTGGCTCAAAATTTAAGTTTAGACACGGAAAAATTTCAGCAATGCCTAAATACCAATAAATATGGCGCCGTCTTAGACCGTAATCTGGCTGAAGCCGTAAACCTGGAAGTCACTGCTGTCCCCACCATTTTTGTCAATGACCAAAAAATAGAAGGTTTTATCAATTATTACACTTTAAAAAATATTATTGACAGTGAGCTTAAAAAATCATAAGACACTATGCCCAAATTGCCTAAAATTTTATTACTGCCTGTTATAATTATTGCTATCGTTATTGGTTTCAATATCCTATTGCCGGTCTGCCTGGCACAGCTTGATTTTTTAGATTTGCAGGTGCCTTTTGGCGATTTGCCGGCCAAACTTGCCATTACCGGATCCACCATGGGCGAATATGTCAAAGCAGTCTTTTTATTCGGGTCAGCGACCGTGATTGTCCTGGCCATTATCATGATCATGTACGGCGGTGTGCTCTGGACTATTTCCGGCGCTGCGCCTTCAAATATTGAAAAAGCCAAAGACAGCATTTTTAAAGCTATTTTGGGCATGTGTATAGCTCTTTTTGCCATTATTATTCTGCAGGTAGTCGCGCCCGGCACTATTGTCCTGCAGCCTTTATCCATTACGAAAATTGAAGGGATGCCCTGCTGTCAGACAGGAGAAAAACAATATGAATTTTTATTAAAAACCGAATGTGATGCCAAAAAAGGCAAATTAGTCTCCCCCGGTTTATGCGTCGGTGAATTGCGCGTTTTGGATCTGGAAAATAATACCACCTGCACAGATGACTTAACTAAAAAGTGTGGCGAAGCTTATGAAGACTCTTTTAAAACAAAGTGCACCGGCAAAGATTGCTCAGCTCTTGGCGCCACTAAAGTCTGTAAAGATAATGCCGGCACCTTTGAATGCGTAGAGTGTACTAAAACCGGCGAAGCCTGCACCGCAGACAACTTATGTTGCGGCGCTAAATGCACTGACGGCAAATGTGTTGATATTACCGGAGCCTTATTCAAAAGTTGTGATGATAAGACCGAGCAAAAAGACTGTCAGGGTTTGAAATGTTATGCGCCATCACTGGGATTAAATAAATGCCAATTCGGCTATGTAGGCAATCCTTGCGTTGGTACAGATTTTCAAAAATGCTTAGGGGGTGCATCCCTGGATACAATAATAAGTTGTTATAATGCAAATGCCGACGCTGATAAAGATTGCGCTGCTGATAAAGGCTATTACTGTAATACCAGCGTAGGAACAATCGGTACCAATAAATGCATGCCAAAAATCGGCTATGGCAGATGTGATCCTTACAGAATGAGCAGTACTACATGTCCAGGTGGATTTACCTGCGGATTAGCTAGTTCCCTCGTGACTGCTTATGCAAAATTGCCAGCCAAGGCAGTAACGGGACTTGCAGGCCTTGCAGTAGGTGTCGTAATGGACAAAATAACGGGAGTAAAAGAATTAACCTATTGCAACAAAGCAGATGGTTATGGATGTTTAAATGAACCTCCTGCAAGCGGACATATCCAATTTCCGGGCGCAACAGTTTGCACGCCGAGTAACCAAACAAAAGGTGATAAATTATGTGTTTGTTATTGTAATTCAAGCGATCAATGCCCCAAAGCTCCCAATGGCGATCCCATGATTTGCAACACTTCTTTAGGTAACTACTGTACTACTGGTGATTCAGGCACCTCATGCAATAGTAATGCCGAATGTAAGACTAAAATGTGTTCTACTGCTGGGGCAAATACCTGCGCTCGCGGAGAGATTGGGGATTCTTGCTCTAGAGTTGGTAATGCTGTTCTTACATCAGGCGACGGAGAATGTCGAGCTGGATTAAAATGTTATGCTCCAACATCTGGTTGGCTGTCTAATCAAGGTACTTGCGTACCAGGAACGGCTGAATTTCCCTGGTTAAAATAAATATTATGCCCAAACAACCGATCACAATATTCGCTTGCTCCAAATGCGGCGCCCAGTATCCCGGGATGTAAAAATATTTGACTAAATCAGGCAGCAAGCACTATAATTTAACTGCTTTAAAATAATTTTAATCATATGACCGAAGAAACAAACAAAGAAGAAATTTTACAGGCCATAAATGAATTTGCCGGACATACCGAAAAAAGGTTTGACAGGCTGGAAAAAGACGTGACTGAGCTTAAGTCTGACGTGACTGAGCTTAAATCTGACATGACGCTTGTAAAAGCAACAATGGTTACCAAAGACTATTTGGACGACAAGCTGGCTGACTTGCGCGAAAATTTGGCCAGGGATATATCCATGAAGTCATTTCCTCAAATAACCTAAAAGGCAAATATCTAAGACGAACTCTAAACAAAAATAAAAATCAAATGCAATTGTTCAATTTAAAATTGCATAAAAGCAAAAGAAGACTTTTAAGAAATAAAATGACTCCTGCTGAAGTTGCGCTTTGGAGAGAATTGAGGAGAGAAAAGTTAGGATATAAATTCCGCCGGCAATATGGAGTTGGCTCCTACATAATTGATTTTTATTGTCCGCAGTTGAAATTTGCTATTGAGTTGGATGGTGACGTGCATGCACTTGAGCATGTTCATAAAAAAGATTTGATTAGAGAGAAATTTATTAAAGACTATGGTATTACGATAAAAAGGTACTGGAATCACCAGGTACTTGAAGACATAGATTCTGTGTTAGAGGAATTAGTTTATATTTGTAAACAGTTAAACGATAGTAATGTTCAACAACTTAGGTCTGGTTCGGATTCTTTTTCTAAATTAGAGAAGTTAAGAAGGTAGCCGAGAACCTCCCCCGAACCCCTCCTTTGTAAGGAGGGGGGATTGCGATGGATGCGGGTTTAACTAACACTTTCTTTTTGGGATTAACGGCGGAAACAGACGGATTTGAAAGTTTCTATGGCAATATTCGCATGTCTCCCCCTTAGATAAGGGGGAGAACCAGAGGGGGTTGAACTCGTCCCCGAGAAACCTCCCACTGCCTACGCTAAAGCTCTGGCAGGCAGGCCAAACCCCGCCTTTGTAAGGAGGGGCTATTACGAAATAGCACCTATGCCCAAACAGCCACAAACAATTTTTGCCTGCTCTAAATGCGGCGCCCAGTATCCCAAGTGGACTGGGCGCTGTTCAACATGCGGGGCCTGGGGAACAGTCGCTGAGGAACAGTCAATAATTCCCAATTCCCAATTCCCAATTCCCAAAATCGATAAGTCTCAACTGATAGATTTTAAAACATCAGAAACGCCCAAATTTGAACGCCTGCAAACTAAAATCGGGGAATTTGATAGAGTCCTGGGCGGCGGCATTGTGGCGGGCAGTTTGATTCTGCTGGGCGGTGAACCCGGTATCGGTAAATCAACTTTAGTTTTACAAATCTGCCATCAACTTCAGTCCCC
>JAPLYC010000026.1 GCA_026395755.1 Candidatus Parcubacteria bacterium
AATTTGGGTGCGGCGACCCAGGATAAAGTCGTCCCTTAAATTGGTCAGAGCCATCTGGAAGAATTGCCCCTTGTCCCACTCGGTTTTGGTCATTTGTTTCCCCCCCTTGTTTACGGTTAATCAATTATTAGATATTTAAACTTAGCAAAATACGGGTAGTTTGTCAAGGTTCTTAGGTTAAATTAAAATCCGCCTCGGCCACTGGCCTCGGCGGATGAGAAAACTTTACTTGCAATCAGCTTTTAAACCCAGGAATAGCCCGTAAACTCCGGCTAAGGGAAATCCCATAATCAGGTATTCTTTAATTATCGGGAAACTGTATCCCGAAATCAGGCAGAATATTGCCACAAGAGAACAGGCTCCTATATGAATGATTGTTCCGATTGTACAACCCGTCATAAACATAATCAGAAAGCGAAAGGCACTTTCATTCGGATCTGACAGATTCAATTCATTGTCTTTCATTCTCTTTTCCCCCCTTGCCACTTTATGTGGCTTTTTGTTTTGGATTTACTTAATTAACAACTTTATTCAAACCTTGGTCGCTGAAAATAGCAGTACTAACATTTTGTCCGCTGGCGGATAAAAAGGAATTGGTTAAAGTATCAGTCGCTGTGGCGGAAATGTTTGACATTAAGAGCGGGCTTTTACTGACCTGGTCAGGTGTTGGCGTGATTGCCAATTGAATCCTGGCTTCAGGTGACGGATTTAAAATTCCTGCTAATGCATTTACATTGGCTACATGCCATTCCAGTTGTCGGGTGGATTCATTAAAATTGATCTGGTCGCCGTCAGTGACATTATATATGTTGGTAAATTCAATGCCGGCCGGAACCTTGGCTGTCACTTTCAGGTCTTTAATTTTGTTGTTAGTATTATTTATTTTAATAATAACCCAGTAAGAAGTGTATTCTCCTACAACCGGAGGCACTGACCCCACGCCAATCTGGTCGCCCTGATTGGTATAAAACATGGCCGTGGTTTTCAGACTCAACTGAGAATCAATAATAGTATAAACCGGTTCGCTTTCAAGTGTGATACGAGTTTTTAAATTCGAGTCATCGTAACTGGCCAAAATATTGGTTTGAAGGCGATAACCGTTTTCCTGTACAGCGCCAAAACTGATGGAATTTTTAGCTGCTGCCTGAACCTCAATGGTGCCTTCCTGTCCCGGTTCTAGCTTGGCCAGTTTGGGATAATCATTTTGGTTAAAGATAACAGTATTACCCTTGGCGCGTTTATATTGGTCAGCCAAAAAGGCAGTATTAGCATAATCTCCGGATACGATTAAGCCGATTTCAATGTTTTCTAAAGTGTAAGACTCGTTATTTTTATAAGCCAAGGTATAAGTAGTCTTGCCGCCCGGTGCGATATTTTTGTTATTTTCAATATTTATAAAATTGATTGCCAGGTTGGAAAATCCTAAAGTGGCGGAATTTTTAATTTGCGCCAGAACATATTCTTCATTATTATAAGTTGCCAATATTTCTGTCTGGAAATTTAATTCAGTGGCAGTATCGCCGGAGATTCTACCGGTAAAAGTAGGTTCGGTTTGCGCGCCGGCCATAAGTTCACCGACCAACCAGGAGTTGGTACTCATTTTTTCCAAATCCGAATCAATAAAAGTAAAGTTTTCCGGCCAGGTCATTTTTATTTTGAGTTTGTTCAAATCCAGGCTGGAAGTATTTTGTAATTTTGTCTGCAAAGTAAACCGGCTGTTGGCGATGATTTTTGCCGGCAGCTGAACCTCCGCTTTCAAAACCGAATCAGTAAACTGGAATTTGTTGCTGAAAAATTCCTGCTGTTTTAGGCCGTATTTATCCTGATAGGTTATGGCGGCGATAAATTCCTGATTGTCGCCAAAGTTGCCCAATAAAAATCCTTTAACCTTAAATTGACCGTTTGCCTTGGTATTTAAGTCTCCTATTTTTAGAGTGTTGGTTTTAATGTCAAAGTCTTTAATATCGTACTCGGGATTTTGCAAACTGGTGGGAATTTTTAAAACTAAGGAAACATTAGACAAGGTGTCTTTGCTGGTATTGGCGTAATCAATAATAAATTCAGTTTCTTGGCCGTTGGTTAAAGTTTCAGGATTGGCCGTAACTTTAAAGTCCATCAAATTGATTCTGGCCCGGCTGAAGATCCATAAATTTACCATTACTCCAAGTAAAATCAAGATAATGGCGCCCAAAACAAGGTCGACGATCAAATGGATTTTGTCATCTTTATAATGTGTGGTATATCTCTTTTTCAGAGGTTCCACTACCAGGTTCAGAGTATCAACCTTGCCAATACGAAGTCCGCCGGTTTTGGTTTTGCCGGTAGGCGCAGGAGAAGCCATTGGTTTGGCTTGTACCTTGATTATTTCGTTTTTATTGAGTTCATTATTCATATTAATCCCTATATTTACATTATACCTTATTTATTGATTGCCGTGGTAAACACATCTGGCGAGGCAGCCAGGATTTCCTTGGCGCCGTCGTTATCTAAATCAGCCAAAAAGACGCGCACGCCTGTTCGGGTGTCTTTGCCAAAAGCGAAGAACCCGGGATTTAAAGCTTCAAACTTGCTGTTAAACATGCGCACATGGGAACTGCCGCCAAAGCCTGCGCCTGTTACTATTTCATCAATGCCATTAGCGTCAATATCTCCGCAGGCGACATTAACACCGCCGCGGAAAGTAGTGCCATAGGCGAAAAATCCGCCCGAAAGTACTTTGCCGTTTTTATCAAAAATTCTGACCTGGGGTCCGCCCATATAGCCGGCGCCGGTCACGATTTCTTTATTGCCGTTGCCTTTAGTTGTGCAGACAGCGACATTAACACCTCCCAAATAACCCTTGGCATAGGCGTAAAAGCCGTCGCCCTGAGCTTCGCCTTTATAATTAAAAACTTTAACCAGCGGAGCATAGCCGCGTCCAGCACCGGTAATAATTTCAAAATAACCGTCATTTTCAAAATCATTAATACTGAAGTTGATCCCTTTATTATATTTATCGCCATAGGGATAAAAAGTAGTGATTACTTTTTGATTGCCGTCATAAATTGTAATTTTACTGTTATCAGCCACAATAATTTCCTGCTGGCCGTCTTTATTAATATCCTTTTTCTCTAAAGCTTGGTTGCCTTTATAATTTTTGTCATAAAGGAAAAAGCCGTTTCTGACTGCTTCGCCCCTTTTATTATAAGGACGGACAAAAGAGCCGTTTATATAAACGTTACTTAAAACATCTTCAACTCGGCGCAGTAAAATCAGGCCATCTTCGGCCTTTAGGTTGACGTTTTTAACAATGGCGCCGTTATTTGTGGCTTTATCCTGCGTGCCTTTGATTTTTTCATACTCGGATGTAAATGCAACTTTTTGTTCAGTCCCCGTGGAATTTACCAGGACTATGCCGTTTTGAAAGTCACGCTGCCAGACGCTGGGCTGAACCTCTGTCGTGCTTTGATTAAGCAGGTTTTTTTTGTCAGTCACGGGCTTGCCCAGAAAAACATCATATTCGTCATACCACCAGGTAAAATTATGGCCCATGTCGCCAAAATCAAAACTGTAGTAGCCATTGCCCAGCAAAGTTGAGGCCAGGCCAAAGCGGAAAGTCTGGTAATCGCTATTATTTCCCGTATTACTTGTAGTGCCGTTAATAACATATAGTTCAGGCTCATAGCCAAAATCAGCGCTTAAGTAGTTGCGCATATTATTAGTCCAATTGCCTTCACTTGTGGCCGGGAAGCTTTCACGCATGCGGCCATTGATCAGAGAATTATAAAAATTATCATTGGTATTAATAATTACAATTTTATCGGGAGCTAAGCTTTTGGTTTGGCTTAAAATATTTTTCAGGCCCTCCTGCCATTTTTGGTCAACAAAAACTTCAGAATCAGCCGCTCCGTCGGCATTAACATCAAAGCCGCTGTAATTTCTGGCTTTTATCACCCAGGAAACCTGAGACCAGGCATTGTCATAAAAAATGCCGTCAACCAGATTATTTTTTAAATATTGATCATTGACTAAGGGCGCTAAAAAATCATTCCAGCTTTGCCCATTGGCTTTAGGCGCGACACTGGTTGCATTGATTAAATTTGTGCCCGGCCACCAGTAAACATTCTGGCCGTCCGGTGTTTTTAACCACCAATTGTTTTGGCTGACTGCTTGGTAAATTTTTTGGTAAAAATCCACGGAATTATAAATATTGGAGTCAGTGGAAATTTCTTGAATTAAAACATAGACCAAGACTTTAATGTTCGGATTTTTTTGTTTCAGCTTGGTTACAGCCTGAGGATTGGCAGCCAAAGCCTGCGGACTTAAAATGACCAGATCCCATTTGGCGAGCTCTTCTATTTCTTTATCGCCCACTTCCCAAGCAATGTAATAATTGGCAATTTTAGGAAAATTACCGTCTGTTTGCGCCAGGGATATTTGAGGCATAACAAAACCGGCTGTCATTAAGCAGACAGTGAGTAAAATAAAACAGTTTGATTGAATTTTACGTAGTATAGTCATAGTAAAATTGTATCTCAGGATTATATCATAAAACACAAGTTTTGTCAAGGTATTAGCCAAATTCTCTTGACTTGGATGTTTTTATCTAGTATTATGTAAATTACTAAATAATAACAGCCCATTATGGGCTAATTTTATTACTATTTATGCTAAAAATAATTTTATCACGTACCGGTAAGAAAAAACAGGCATATTTTAAAATTTTAGTGACTCAGAAAGAAAAAGATCCCTGGGGTACATATTTGGAAAATTTGGGCAATTATAATCCCCGCTCTAAGGCCTTGGAAATCAACGCTGACAGGGTCAAATACTGGATTTCTCAGGGCGCTGAACCGTCTGCGACTGTTTGGAATATGCTGGTGACTAAAGGTATTGTTGAAGGCAAAAAAACAAAGGTAACCAAGATTTCCAAAAAACGCGCTACCAAAATTGCTGAAAAGACCAAAAAGGATAAAGAAGAAGCAGCTGCCAAAGAGCCAAAACCAGAAGAACCAAAAGCAGAATAAAATATTTCTCATAATAAAGACATCCGCACATATCGCGGGTGTCTTTTTGGTAATAAGTAATATGTAATAGGTAATAAGGAAAATTAGTGACGGGCGAAAACGGCCACTCTTGTGTCATGGTGAGCCCTTCGGCTCGGCTCAGGGCAGGCCTGTACAGAGTTTATGGTGAGCGTAGCCGAACCAAACCATACACCGTCGGCGTCACCCGTTCGACTGTGCTCAGGGTGACAAGAGTGGGCGTTTTCGCCCTTGCGCCATTGACAAACTGGTAAATTCTTGCTAAACTGCTTAGACAAACGCTTATAAAAGGAGAATAAGCAAAAGAATTCCTCGTCAGGTTAGTTGGGAGCAAAGAAAAGGGAGCAAAAAGTAGAATGTTTCCCAAACAGTTAACCAACTAACCAAGGCCCGCCAAAGGCGGACCAAAACGAGGAGGGATGAACATGCTAGACACTAAGTTATTGAACGACGAGGAATTGCGCGAATTGTATTCCGAACCCCTATCTCAACAAGAGGCGGATGCAATGCACAATGCTGACGAGGCGGCTCGACCGTTTCTTGCAGTCAGCCTCAGTGAGCTGGACACCCAGGAGAAACAACCATGCTCAAAATAATGGATTTGAGCGAGCAGGAACTGCAGGAATTGTTAGACCAACCAATGTCTGATGAGGAGGCTGAGGCACTGCGTCAGATAAATGAATCGGATCGCTGGCTTCTGCACGACGCTTTGGAATGCATGGAAGAAAACGATCCTTCCAGCTGCATCTGGGAGCCAATTGATCTTAGCGAGAAATAAACCCTCGCGCGACCCACAAGGCCTGCCATCCGGCGGGTCTTTTTTAATAGTTACGAAATACGAATTATAACTTTCACTTTCGTATATTCGTAATTGATTCGTACTTTCGTAGGGTTGACTTTTTCCGTAGATATGCTATAATTATTATATCCGCTAAAAGCTCGCAAGCGCGCAGCAGAGGCGGCAGAACTTAAGAATTAAGGCTTTTAATCGGTATTTCCGTATTAAAAGGCTCAAGGACTTTAAAACTATGGCTGCAAAATTCGCTGACCAAGAGTTTGTCGAGTACATCGTCAAAAACATCGTGGGAAATCCAAACGATGTCAAAGTCGAAAGAACAGTTGATGAAATGGGTGTTTTATTGACACTACACATCAATCAAGCTGACATGGGTTATTGCATTGGCAAGCAAGGCAACACTGCCCGATCAATCAGAACTTTACTGAAGATCGTCGGTGCCAAAAACAATGCCCGCGTTAACCTAAAAATCTTTGAACCAGAGGGTTCTAGACGACCAAGCAGAACTCAAGAGGTTGACACTGATGTCGTAGACGATTTAAAAATATAATTTAAATTTCTACATATCGCAAGGCCCGCATCTAATAAGTGCGGGTTTTGTGTTAGAAACACGGATTTTAAACCACGGATTTTTCTCACGGATAGCACTGATAAAGAATTTAACTTGTGATCCTTGATATCCGTGAATATAATCCGTGGTTCAGAGCCTTCATTATTATGCCTGCCCACCCAATTCCAAAAAGCTTGCATTACTATTATAAATTTGCTAAGTTTTAAACATAATTAGTCTTCAAAATTAACCCCATACTTATGCAAAAAATTATTTTCATTTGGGCAATTATTGCCCTAGCCTTTGCCCCTTCTTTGGTCTGGGCGCACCCCGGTTTATTAGACCAATACGGCGGCCATGTTTGTCTTACCAATTGTTCATATTGGGGAGTTGATGGCGGTCAAATGCATTATCATGCTTACCCGTCAGCGCCTTCTTTTCTGAGCGGCAAAATTACCAAACCCCAAACAGTACATTTATTTTATACTCCCAACATTCCGGCTAATGAAGTAACTGCCAGCCAGGTTTCATTCACTCAGTTTGATATTAATGAATTGACAAATAATCCTGAAATCGACGCTCGTTTTTGTGAAAATTCAGAAGTTTTTGCCAAAGGTCTTTATGACAGCTTAAATCGCGCGCGCGTCAAACCGGTTTGCTTGAATAATGAATCAGCAATCAAGAATAATACCAATATTATAAAAAGTAGCTATTATCTGGAAATTCCCGACGTCACTACTGAAATCAACAAGGTTTATCATGTCACTGCTTATGCTGACGGCAAGAAGGTTTATTCTGATATGCCGGAAATAAGTGAACTAAAAGGCAAAATTTTAAAAGGAGCTACTGATACAATCTTATATTATGTTAATCGCTATGATGATCCCTTGACTTTGCGTCCGATTACAGCTGAAAAAGCCAGAATGATAGCCGGAGATAATTATGTTGATCAGATATTAAATTTTGATGATTCCATAATTTACAGTTATAAAATTGGACAGCCGATGAATTAATTTTAGTTCATTGATATATTTTTCCCAAAACTCCGCGTCTAGTTCGCGGGGTTTTGTGTTATAATGGTGATATAATTTGGATAAGGGGAAAAAGAGCTATAGGAGCTATATGGGGATAAGGGTAAGGATAAAAGGAGAAAATATTATTAATACGATTTTAATATGGGGGAAACAAGTAAATTTAGAAGTGGTAATCATGAGAAATTGATTGCTTGGCAAATGGCTGATAAATCAGACGAAATGATTTAAAGCGAAATTTTATCGTGCATTCCAAAGAATGAATATAAAATCAGGAGTCAAATTGATAGCGCTTCTGATTCAGTCGGGTCAAATATTGTCGAAGGCTATTATAGTTGTTCAACTAAGGAATACGTTAGATTTTTAAGATATTCAAGGCGCTCTTGCGGTGAAGTACAGGAAAGAGTCAGGCGAGTTTTTCGCAAAGGCTATATAAAAGAAGATTTATTTAATAAATGCAACGAACATAATATAAAAACCGGCTACATCATTGATCGCTTAATTCAATCGTTAGAAGAAAAAATAAGCAAGGAAGGCAAATAATTTATTTTTAAAAACCCCTATCCCCTTATCCCCATCTACCCTTCTAGCTCTTATAGCTCCTATCCCCTTTTAAATTTTATGCAATTCAACATCATCACAATTTTCCCCGACATCTTCGACTCTTATTTTAATAAGGGTATGATTAAGCGTGCTTTGGATAAGAAAGTAATTAAAATCAACACTTCAGATCTGCGCCGCTTTGCTGATCCTAAGGATGCCCACAAATCAGTTGATGATACTCCTTATGGCGGCGGTGCCGGTATGGTTTTAAAAATTGAACCGATTTATAAGGCCCTCAAATCAATTAAGCGCAAAAAGAAAGCCAGAGTTATTTTATTCTCCGCCAAGGGTAAGACTTTGACCCAGCAGGATCTACAGCGTTTAAAAAAATATGATCAGCTGATTATGATTTGCGGCCGCTATGAAGGCGTGGATAATCGTGTGGCCGAGCATTTGATTGATGAAGAAATTTCCATCGGTAATTATGTACTGACCGGAGGTGAAATACCCGCCATGATTTTGGTTGACGGCATCACCCGGTTACTTCCTGGGGTTTTGGGTAATTTGGAATCACCCAAAGATGAATCTTTTTCTTTTGAGAATGAATTAGAATATCCGCAATATACCAAGCCGGAAAAGTTTAAAACCTGGAAAGTGCCACCTGTTTTGCTTTCCGGAAATCATGCGAAAATTAAAGAATGGAGAGAGAGTCAAAAGCAAAACAGAAATAATCAATAATCAAATCTCAATAATCGAACAAATTCAAATATCTAAATTCAAATTTCTGAATTGTTTTGTGTTTAGATATTAGAGCTTAGAATTTGTTTTGAGTATTGGTTATTGGTGATTGAAAATTTACTCTAAAGCTAGCTATTCCCTGTTGAAAACCTGTTGATTACTTAAATCCCGCTAACCTCTTGACAGTCAAAAAGCAATAGTGTAATATTAAGTTACTTAGAAATAACTTTAAAAACCTTCAAATATTGTCAATAAAAATTTATTTTTTCGATGATATTACGCCCTTGCTCATTCAGCCCGGCGTAGAGGAGAAAAAAACAGGTAAATTCGATCGGTTAAAAATCCCGTTTCGCGGGATAATTTAACCAGACAATGGATTTCCCTGTTTTTTTCTTTCTTAAAAAAACAATGTTCGCTTACGCTAAAGCTGCGGCGAAACTTAGGAAGAAAAATTTCCTTTGACAACTAAAGAGTGATAGAATCGTCAATTAAATTGAAATCTACTACCTTATTCCCCTAACGGGGAAACTCAATATTGTCCGTGATGGACACTAACATCACATGTCCTTAGTGAACTTTATCACTATATTTTCGAGAGTTTGATCCTGGCTCAGGATGAACGCTGGCGGCGTGTTTAAGGCATGCAAGTCGAACGCCTAGCCTTTTCGCAAGATTAGGTTAGGAGTGGCAAACGGGTGAGTAACACATTGGTAACTTACCCCGAAGACGTGAATAACCCACCGAAAGGTGAGCTAATACACGATAATAATGGGGGGACTTTATGTCATTCCCATTTAAAGTTCCGACGCTTCGGGAAAGGCCTATGGCCTATCAGCTAGTTGGTGAGGTAATGGCTCACCAAGGCTCTGACGGGTAGCGGGTGTGAGAGCACGACCCGCCTCACTGGGACTGAGACACTGCCCAGACTTCTACGGAAGGCTGCAGTC
>JAPLYC010000015.1 GCA_026395755.1 Candidatus Parcubacteria bacterium
TTTGGCAAACTGGGAAATGGCGAGCCAGTATTTTAAGTCCTCAGTCATATTGTTAAAAAATATATCATATTCTTTTAAATTTGACTATTTTTAGCAAATAAGTTAAGACTATATTAATAGGTCTTTCAAAAGGAGGCAATAATGAATGATCTAAATTTGGCCGAAATAATAGATACCTATATTGCTAATATTTTAGCAACTCCCGAGGTAGCTCTCAGTTCTTCTTTAAGCAAAATAGAGAGTCATTCTGATTTTAATCGGCTTATTTCTTTTGGCTCAGCTATTGTGCCGCTGCTTTTAAGGCATTTGCAAAAAGAGCCTGACTGGGTCTGTCTGATAGCCTTAAGAAAAATAACAGGGCAATGGCCATGTCAAAAGCATGACGCAGGTATTTTACTTGATATATCTAATGCTTGGCTGGCTTGGGGCCGAGATAACGGTTATATCAAATAATGCTAAAAAGGTAGCCCCCAAAGGCTACTTTTTATTTTGGAATTAATCTTGACAAAAGCTTTCTATTTTGCTATACTGAAAAGTATTAAAATTTAGTATTTGGAATTCTATCTGCCAGCGCGAAATCGAAAAGGACCCTCCTCCCGAGTAGAAATTAGCTGAGTTAGGGCACTAGCCTTGTGCGACCTGTTCTACGCTGGCTGATAGTGTTCCGGATATTAGTAAGCCAATGGCCTGAGAAGTTTTCTCGGGTTTTTTCTACCACCAATATAGAACAAATAATGGAGGCTAGAAATGCTCAAATTAATCATTGAGATACGGAAGGTAATAAATTTTAATTTGTGCTTGAGTTTCTATGTTTTTTTTTACAGCTTGGCCATTGTTTACAGCATCATGGACAGTTATTTCCAATTTTATCATCAAATAGGCATGGCTATTTCCATTACCGGATTGGTTTATTTACTGCCCTTAGCCTTTGGTGCTATTACTTTGGTCCTTAAACGTTCTCGATTTTCCTAGGTTTGCTTCGGGGCCGATGTAGCTCCTGCCGTCGCTCTTCGAGCTATGGCAGGCAAGCATCTCGATAGGGGCCGATGTAGCTCCCGCCGTCGCTCCTTCAGAGCTATGGCGGGCAGGCAATACCTAAAATTTGGATGTTGCGGGTTCGACCCCCGTCTGCTCCACCATCTTTCGCCCTTTGGGCTTCAGATGGCAAGCCAAAAAATATTGCAGTGGGCCTGTAGCTCAGGTGGGAGAGCAACCGGCTGATAATCGGTAGATCGGAAGTTCAAATCTTTCCGGGCCCACCAAAAAATTTCCGTTATGACCACCGACATTATTTCAGCGGTGTCCAAGACCACAGGAATAATGTTATGTCAGTGGGAGGTACTCGGTGCCAGGATAGCTCAGTTGGTAGAGCACAGGCCTCATAAGCCTGGCGTCGTGGGTTCAATTCCCGCTCCTGGTACCAACATTTGAGATTTTGATGTGAACCGATAGCTCCCGCCGTCGCCCATCCTTCGCTTCGCTGCGGAGGGCTATGGCGGGCAGGCATTGCATCTGGGTTCAATTCCCAGTCGGTTCACCAAAATTTTTTTTGGAGGGGCGTCGTTCAATTGGCAGGGCCCCGGGATTTGGCCCCGGTGATTGGAGGTTCGAACCCTTCCGCCTCTGCCAAATTTATTTGGCAAACCAAAAAAATTGTACATTATAAAAAGTATGAGCGGGTATAGTTCAGTGGCAGAACGCCAGGCTTCCAACCTGGTTGTCGTCGGTTCGATCCCGACTGCCCGCTCCAACCTTCGCCCATCCTTCGTTCATACTTCGGAGGGCTTCGGTTGGCAGGCCAAAAAAAATATCCAGCCCAACGCGGCTGGTTTTTTTATTTGAGCTAACCTTGACAAATGCATTTTTTTTTGCTACACTGGTTGATCAGATAATCTGAATTATGCCGGTTTTTGCCGGCTTTTATATATTGCGGCTAAGTTCTTTACAAATCAATCACTATTAAACTGCATTTTAATGTTTAAATGCATAAGAAACGAGGTAATTAGTCATGTCTAATCAGATTTCGCGGCAAGAGCGAATTCAATCAGCCGGGTGGTCAGAAGATTCATTATTCAATTTCATACCAGGCAGTGATTCGAATTCAGCCATAGCTAAAATTCAATGGTTAATTTCCAAGCCTGGGATTTCTCAGGGGATTTGGACCTTGAATTTATGCTATAATTTTCAGACTCAGGAACTCGTCGGTAAATTGGAGCTTCCCGATACAGTCGTTGCGGCTAATGTCTGGGAACATTTTCAATTTAGCACGAACGATGACCTGAGAGAATATTATTTCGGATTCACTTTTACCCCGGAGTTACTGGAGTTTAAGGAATCCGTGATTATGCCCATAAAATTTGATCAGCCATATACTTGCGATATTTGGCTGGGCGTCAAATGGGGGAGCTTTCCTTACCAAGAGAGGCTTCCCATTCTTACTTTGGGGCAGGGGAATAATCCGGTTGACATCATGATTTACAGCGAGGTCAGAGAAGAATTTTATCCGCCGGATATTGTCAGCGATAACGAGTTATTGCTGTCCAATTTAATTTTCGACCATCTGGGTCGGCGAATATCTTTCAAATTAGATCCTGGTTCCACGAATCAGAAGCTAAGCGGCAAGATATTTTCCCTCCACGGCGAAAATCTGGGTATATTCAGCGGATGCTGGGATCAGAAAAAACTACACCTTGAATTCCGGGATATTCCTGAAAATACCTATTTTATTTTCGAAGATGGTGATGACGGCGTTTGGGCCAATTACCGTCTGATATCAATAATCTAATTTCTTTAAAGCGGCGTCAGCAATGACAGCCGCTTTTTTAATTTAAAAATCCGTTCTGTTTTTTAAAAAAACGTAGGGAACGGTTTCAAGCCGTTCCCTACATGAATATATATTTTGAGAGGATTTATTAATTGAATTTATTCTGGACTTTGTTCAAAGGCTCGTCAGATATTAGGGAATTCAGAGCTTCTAATATTTGAGGCATTAGATCTTTGAGGATTTTTTTATCAGCGGGAGTGAAATTTTGCAGGACAAATTTATCAGCCGGGATTTTTTCGCGCAGGGAATTGGCAACGCCGACGCGGATACGGATGAAATCTTTGGTGCCGAGTTCTTTGATTATTGATTCCACGCCGTTATTGCCGCCCGAACTGGCGCCTTTAGAAATTCTGATTGTTCCGAGCGCAATATCAATATCGTCGTGAACAATAATTATATTTTCCGGTTTGATTTTGAAAAAAGTTTTGATTGCTTTGACTGCCTGGCCAGAATTATTCATAAAAGTCTGGGGTTTGGCCAAGATATAATTATCACCCTTGAAAATCTCAGCTTTGAATTTTTTTTCCAGCTTAAAATTGCTTCCAAGCTGATCAAGGACTTGAAAACCGATATTGTGACGGTTATTTTGATATTCTTGGCCGGGATTACCCAGACCGATAATAAGTTTCATATTTTTTAGAATCATCAATAATCAGACAAATTTCAAATTATAGTTATTAAATTCTAAATTTTTTGATATTTGAAAATTAGAAATTAGATATTGTTTGATGATTGATAATTGTGCATTGATTATTAAATCACTACGGTAGTTTATTCGCAATAATGTTTAAAACCTGAGGCAGGATTTTTACATCCAGATAGGACAATTCAATGCTGTCGCCGTCAATTTGTTTGGGGACTTTGCGGTTTAAAGGCAAAACATATATTTGCTTAGCCTTATAAAATTCATAGCGCCAGTCTTTTAAATAATAGCCCTTTACAAGACGATAGACGATAATGCCCAGGTCGCGGATATTAAGAGTTTTTAAAATGCTTAAGCTCAGGTAACCGTCATTGATTTTGGAGGCGGGATTTAAATTGAGATTAAAAAATTTGGCAAAATTGGAAATAAAGATACTTTGAGCAGTTACCGTATATGATTCATCATCAATTTTAATAAAATACTTGCTGGCCTGGCTGGAAAAAAAATAGTAGATGATGGTAAAAATATAGGCGAGAAATCCCCAGATTTTTTTCAATTTGCGCGACGTGTTTTTAATGACCTTGGCGTCAAAGCCGCAGCCGGCCGCAATTAAAAAGTATTCGCGATTATTGATGAGTCCGGCGTCAATTTTTTGTATTTTTTCAGTCAGCCCGAGCTTAATTGCTTTTTCATAGTCGGCAGGTATTGCTAGGGCAGAAGCCAAGATATTGGCGCTACCGGTCGGAATAATCGCAATTGGTGTCTGGCATTTTTGGTCAATCAGCCAGGAGGCGACTTCTTTAATGGTGCCATCGCCACCGGCCACAAAAATACGCTGGAAACTTTGAGGATTAAAAACAGTAAAAGAACCGGTTGAAATATCATGCCAGACATAATCAAGATTCAAAGATCTGCAAATGCCGCGTATTTGGCGGTCTTTGAGCTTTTTTTTGCCGGCCAACGGATTGTAAATAATCAAAATCTTCATTTTTTTGGTAGTTTTAGATCAATACTTACCGGAACGCCCTCCAATTTAAATTGAGCGCGTAAGGAATTTTCCAAATAGCGGATATAAGTGGGATTAATCTGATTTGTTTTACTCATTTTGATTTCAAAGCGGGGAGGATTTGTTTTTACCTGAGTTAAATCATATAAATAAGGACGGCCATAAATTTTGCTTTGGTTGGGGCGATGCATTTTTAGAGCGCGTTTTAAAAACTTGTTTAAGGCGCTGTCGCTAATTTTTAAATTGCGCTGCTTATTGATTTCCAAAGCCAAGTCCAAAATTTTATGGACATGCTGGCCGGATTTGGCAGAAACAAAAACAATCGGCGCCCAGGTCAGAAAGGCAAAGTAGCGGTAAATATAGTTTGTATATTTATTAATGGTTGTGACTTCTTTATCTTCAATCAGATCCCATTTATTGGCAATAATGATAATACTGGTTTTTGACTGCATTAAAAGATCACTGAGCTTATTGTCCTGGACAGTCAGCGGCTGGCTGATATCCAAAACCAAGAGGCAAATATTTGAGCTCTGGGCATTATCAATGCTTTTGCGCACTGAAATTTTTTCCAGCCCTTGGCTGACATTGGCTTGGCGGCGGATGCCGGCAGTATCAATTATGGTGAAATTTTGTCCTTTATATGCCAAGTCAGTATCTATAGATTCCCGAGTGGTAAAGGGAATGGGAGAGACAATGACTCGGTCTTCACCTATAAGCGCATTTAATAAGGATGATTTCCCCACATTTGGTTTGCCGATAATGGCAATTTTAAGGGATTTAATTTTTTCTAGTTTATTACCGCTTTTACTTTTTTTTATAATTTTTAATTTGTTAACTACTTCATCAAGCAGATCTCCGGTGGCCATGCCATTTAAAGCTGAAACAGAAAACGGTTCGCCCAGCCCCAATTGGTAAAATTCCGCGCTGCGCGGCTGATATTTGAGGGAGTCGGTTTTATTGGCGACTAATATAATATCCTTGTCGGGGAAAAGTTTTTTTAAAGTCCGGGCTAATTCGCGATCCTGGGGCAGGGGACCTGTCTGGACATCAACAGTAAATAAAATCAGATCCGCTTTTTTAATGGCCATTTGCGTGCGTCTTATTATTTCATTGGCAAAATCAATATTAGCAGTTGGCGCCAGCTGCTTTACTTTTTTTTTGGGCAAAATGGTATCAATACCGCCGGTATCGATCAAGTCAAAATTAATACCCTGCCAATAAACCTGGCCGATATTCAGGTCGCGCGTGGTGCCGGCAAGCTTGGAAGTCAAGGCTTTGGGTTGCTCGATTAAGCGGTTAAATAAGGTTGATTTGCCGGTATTGGCACGGCCGAAAATAATAACTTTAGGTAGGGAATTCATAAAATTGTTAAGTGGCGATTATCAATAAAAACCGAATTAATATATTGTAGTTATAGTTTAGTTTAAAGAGAGGGACTGAAGATTTTGTCCGAGGATGATAATAAAATCAGCCTCAATATTTTGAGTGTTTAGCCAGTCAGGTTTGTCTGTGGCTAAAGTAGCATTTAATTTTGTTTTGAGTTCATTGAGGTCTTCCGATCTTTGGCCGTTGGTCATATCATAAATCAGAGTTGAAGCAAGATCTTGTTTTTCCGCATTGCCGATTTTTACTATTTTATAGCCATTGGACTTAAGATCAACTGAGGTGCGATAGGCCAGTCCTTCGATTTTGGTGCCATTTTGTATTTCTATTTTGACAATTTGTTTTGCTTTTTCCAGGGAAGCCGGCACGAAAATATTTTTAACCATCTTTTGTAATTGCTTAAAGGACATGTCTTTGGGTAAAAGCAGGTAAGCGCCGTTAATCATGGTTGAATAAAGCGGGCTGTCATTGGAAGGCTCTAAAACTAAATTCGTAATATTTTTAGAGTCAAAGTCTTTTGCCAATTTATAAAATTTATAGATTTCCCAGGGTTCCAGATTGGTAACAACGTTTTCCTTATACATATTTAAAAGCGCTGAGATTTTGCGATAGCTGATAAAGGTCGTAAAGGCAAAGGCTCTGTCTTTAATGGCAGCCAGAACTTTTTGCTGTCTTTTACTCCTGGCAAAATCTGAGCTTTCTCCGTTATTGCCGTGGCGCGAACGCGCATAATTTAAAGCGGTTTTGCCATTCATTTTTTGCCAACCCTGCTCGAAGGAAACAGTCTGATAGCCATAGTCATCGGTGGGGAATTGAGAGTCAGTAAAGGCATTATCAACAAAGATTTTGATGCCGCCCAATTCGTCAATTAATTTTTCAAAGCCGGCAAAGTCGACTCTGATATAATAATTAATCGGCTGGTCAAAAACCTTAGTGACGACATCAGCAGCAGCCTGGGCGCCAGTACCCTTTTCTTTCATTTCCCCGTAGTGGTTAGCTTCATTGATTTTACGCCAGCCATAGCCGGGAATGGGAACGGATAAATCACGCGGAATAGAAACCATAGAAATTTTTTTGGTGGAAGGCTGGATGGAAACAAGTATGTTGGTATCGGTTAAATATGGGCCGGGATGTCCTTCGCCTCCCATACCCAAGAGTAAAATATTTATTCGATCATCCTTTTCTCCTGATAGCAGCTTGTCTTTACTCACGGAAAAATTTAATGTTTGGAAGAAATTGATTTTGCTGATATTTTCAGCGATACTTTCACCGGACAATAAAATCTCAAAGGAAAAAATAAATATAAAAATCGCCAAGAAACATAAAGGATAAAAGCAGTATTTGAAAAACCTTTTTTTCTTGGGTTGTTTTTCGAATAAATGGGTTAAAAAATTGATTTTTGGGGTGGCCATGTCAGATCCAACTAAAAAATTAGGAGAAGATTTTTCTCTACTATTAATTTAAACAGAAAAACGCGAAAAAGACAAGGAGGGGGAAGATTTGCTTCTATCTTTTTTTTATGCTATTATTAGAATAATCATATTTTAATTTTTAGTCTTTCTTTCAATTATGCCCAGCATTAAAAATGAGGACAGCCAGTTTGACTGGAAAACAAATTCCAATTACGATTCCATCCTAAAAACAATAGGAGAATTCGTGGTTGAAATTATTAAAGTAGTTATTATTTCTCTGGCGATTATTATTCCGGTTCGCTATTTCTTGATTCAGCCTTTCTACGTCAAGGGCGCTTCAATGGAACCAAATTTTCACGATCATGAATATCTTATAATTAATGAAATATTATATCGTTTTGACCAGCCCCAAAGGGGAGACATTATCGTTTTTCGTTATCCCAAGGATCCCAGCCAGTATTTTATCAAACGCATCATCGGCTTGCCGGGCGAGAAAATTAAATTCAAAGATAGTAAGATTTACGTTTATAATGACCAGCTTAAAAACTACGTTGAATTAAATGAAGAAGTTTATTTGTCCGAAGATGTGGAAACAACCCATCGGGGCAAATCAGAATTTGAATTGGGGCCGGATGAATTTTTTGTCATGGGGGATAATCGTGACGCCAGTTTAGATTCCAGGGGGTTTGGACCGGTGCCTCGTCGTCTGATAATCGGCAAGGCTTGGGTGCGCGGCTGGCCGTTTGATAAGATTACAATTTTTAAAACCCCAATTTTTAATTTTTAATTTTATCCGGCTTTAAAGCGAGATTAATATCATGATCTTGCCAATTAAATAAAAAGCCGAGATAAAAAGTTTGATTTTATTCCGTATGCCTAAAGTTAAATCCAAAGAAAAAAAAGTAAAAAAACCCGGTAAAGAAAAGGAAATTATTAAAAAGGAGAGGGTGATAGACTCAGAAAGCGATAAAATTGCCAAAGGGTCAAAAAAGACCCCGCAAATTTTACGCGGTTTCAAGGATATTTTGCCCGGGGAGCAAAAGTACTGGGATTTGCTAAGAAAAAAAATTGAGCAGATTACTTTAGACTATAGTTTTGAACGAATTGATCCGCCGCTTTTGGAAGAAACCGGTCTTTTTTCTCGTTCCATCGGCAAGGAAACTGATATCGTAGGCAAGGAAATGTTTTCTTTTATTGATAAAGGTGAAGAAAATATTAGCTTAAGGCCGGAAGCCACTGCGCAGATTGCCCGTGCTTATATTAGTCACGGTATGTTTAACCTGCCTCAGCCGGTTAAACTGTATTATGTCGGACCGATGTTCCGCTATGATCGCCCGCAGTCCGGACGTTATCGTCAGTTTAATCAGTTCGGCTGTGAAGTTTTTGGCGATATGCATCCTGTTATAGACGCGCAGATTGTTATTTTGACTTACAATTTTCTTAAAGAATTAGGCATCCCGACCACGGTACAAATAAATAGCATCGGCTGCAACAATTGCCGTAAGGAGTATAAAGTACAACTGGTGAATTATTATAAAACTCAAAAGCAGGATTTATGCGAAGATTGCAAAGAGCGTCTGGGTAAAAATCCGTTGCGTCTTTTAGACTGTAAAGAAGAAAAATGCGTGGCCATCAAAGAAGATGCCCCGCAGATTATTGATTTCCTTTGCGATGAATGTAAAAATCATTTTGTCAAAGTGCTGGAATTTTTGGATGAATTGGAAATCCCCTATAATTTAAATGCCCATTTGGTCAGGGGCTTGGATTATTATACAAAAACTGTTTTTGAGGTTTGGGCTGAAAATGAAGAGAAGAAAGGGCAGAATGCCCTGGGTGGCGGCGGGCGTTATGACGGCATGGTGGAAATGCTGGGAGGTCGCGCCACACCGGCCGTTGGCGTTTCTCTGGGATTGGAAAGAATTATTTTAAAAATTAAAGAGTTGAATTTGCCGGTACCCGAGAAAGAAAAACGTGATCTTTTTGTGGGTCAATTAGGTGAAGCCTCGAAAAGGAAAACTTTGAAACTTTACGAAACTTTAAGGGCTGAGGGGCTGAAAGTGGCTGAATGCTTTGCCAAGGACGGACTGAAAAGCCAATTAGAAATTGCCAATAAGTTGGGCGTAAAATACACTTTGATTTTAGGTCAGAAAGAAATGTCAGAAGGAACTATTATTTTAAGAGATATGGAAGCCGGAGTGCAGGAAACAATTAATTATAATAAAGTGATTAAAGAAGTCAAAAAAAGGCTGGAAATGTAAGGACTCAGATTGAATTATAAAGAAAGTGCTAAGGCTAGCCAAGCACTTTTTTTATTTATAAACAGTTTTTAATTTGACTGATTAGCCAAATATTGATATATTTAAGATAACTTTAATATTGAGAAAGGAGCATGGTTATTATGACCGAGGTTAAAAGGAAAAAAAGCGAAACCTTTGAAAGCTTATTGAGAAGGTTTAATAAAAGAATGATCCAGAGCGGCAAAATTTTGCAGGCTAAAAAAGTTAGATTTAAAACAAAGGCAACCAATAAAAATTTAGCCAAGCAATTAGCCTTAAGAAGATTGAAAATCAAGACGAAAAAAGACTATTTGAGGAAAATCGGCAAATTAATTGAGGAATAATTTAAATTTAGATGTCAATTTTACAGCAAATAGAAATTGATTTTCAGCAAGCCCTTAAAGATCAGAATCAGAATGCCAAGTCTACTTTGCGTTTGATTCTGGCTGCCTTGAAATATGAACGAATAAAAAAAATGGCTGATTTAACTGACGATGATGTCATTAAAATTATAAAAAGTGAAATAAAAAAACGCAAAGAGTCAATTGTCGAATATGAAAAAGGCAAGCGCCAGGATCTGGCTGATAAAGAACAAGAGGAAATTAATATTATTGCTAAGTATATGCCCGCCCAATTAAGCGAGGATGATGTCAGGACTAAGGTTAAGGCCATCCTTGAGTCCATAGAAGATAGAGATAATGCCGGTAGAGTAATGGGCAAAGTAATGGCAGAAATGAAGGGGCAGGCTGACGGCACCTTAGTTCGTAAGTTCGTGGAAGAAGAATTGGAAAAATAAAAAATTCAGATAATTCCCATGCAAAAAAAACTTCTCTTGGCGCCAGCACAAAGCCAGGAGCTTAAAAATCATAGATTTGACAATAAGACTGCCAAAGTATTATTGATAGTTATTTTATTTGCGGCAGTTTTTTTGTTTGTTAGCCCGGCATTAGCCCAGACTCAGGATCTGACAGGGCTTAGTTACGCTCAATATACAGGCTTAGGCACTCAAGATATCCGCATTACCGTTGCCAAGTTAATCCGGGTGTTTTTTGGTTTATTGGGGCTTGTGGCAATTCTCATCATCCTTTACGGCGGCTTTTTATACATGACTTCTCAGGGAAATCCTGAAGTAATTGATAAAGCAAAGAAAGTTCTTTACGGCGCTTTGATCGGCCTCATTATTTGTTTATGCGCTTTTGC
>JAPLYC010000084.1 GCA_026395755.1 Candidatus Parcubacteria bacterium
ATAGGGTGGTTGCCAACTCAAAATCAAACAGAAAGGAAAAAACCATGTCGCGCCACAGCTGCAACATCCACCGCTCCTGGAAGTAACCACTAATTTAGCTGGGGACTTCTCGCCCAAAGCCTTTATCCGAAAAATTTCCCCTTAAAGGCACACAGCCCCGTACCTTTCCGCAAAGCGGATTGGTACGGGGCCCAAACAAATTATAAATAATTTTACATATGAAAGCGCAGCAAGTTTTAGACAAGCTAATCCAATTTAACACCGTAGATGATCAGGATAACGGCGGTATTATGAAATATTTGTCGGATTTATTAAGTCCGGCCGGTTTTAAAATTCAACTGGTAAAAAATAAAATTTCCCACAAATTAAACCTGCTGGCCAAATATAATCAAAGTAAAAAAACAGTTTTAACTTTTTCCGGGCATACTGATACAGTACCGGCAACCAAGGCTTGGACTCAAGAGCCGTTCAAGCTAACACCCAAAAATAACAAATTGTATGGCTTGGGAACTGGCGACATGAAAGGGCCGATAGCAGCTTTTATCAGTGCGGTTTTAAGCTTTGATTTGAAAAAATTAAAAAAGGGGCTTAATCTGGTTTTTACTTATGGTGAAGAAAAGGATCTGGATGGCATTCAGGATTTTTTAAAAAAAGTAAAACTTAAGACAAGCCTGGTAATTGTCGGTGAAGATACCGGTTTAATTCCTGTCGTTGCCAGCAAGGGTGCCTATGCCGTTAGGATTGAATTTAAAGGTAAGGCTGTCCACGGCGCGGAAGCAAATAGGGGCGTCAACGCGATTATTTTAGCTCAGCAATTTATTGACAAGTTGAATCAATATTTTGTTACTCTGCAAACTACGCAAAATAAGATATTTGAAATTCCCTTCGCTACCCTTAATATCGCAAAAATAATGGGCGGTGACTTGATTAATCGCGTACCTGATTTTTGTCTTTTAGAATTTGAATACCGAACCATTAAGCAACGGCAAGGCATTAAAATTTATCAGGACATTTTACAGATATTGAGGCTAATGGGCTGTAATTTTAAAATTAAGCTGGACTTACAGATTCAGCCGATGATTTTGGCTGAAAAAAATAAATATATTGAAGCGGTCGCCAAAATAACAGGACAGCTGCCAATCGGGCTTAATGGCACCTGTGAAGGGTCATTTTACAACAAATATGGCTATGACTGCTTAGTTTTGGGTCCGGGTAATAATATGGCTCACCAGCCTGACGAGTATATCAGTGAAGAACAATTAGAACAGGGGGTTAATATTTATCAGAAAGTAATTAAGCATTTTTGTCAGTAAAATAATATTTGTTCCCATGTCGGCGACCTCGTACCGCGGGGTCGTTTACGTGGGTTGCAATCGTCTCGTTTTAGGGGCGGTTATTTGGTATAATGTACATATGAAAAAGAAATTAAAAATAGGCTTTTTTACTGACACCTATTTGCCCCAGGTAAATGGAGTGGTTACCTCCATAGAGCTATTCCGCCAGGAATTGGAACGCCAGGGACATGAGGTTTATATCTTTTGTCCGCGCGTGGCCGGTGAAAAAGACGGGGAGCGGGTGATTCGCTTTAAATCATTCCGTTTTTTATTTCAGCCGGAATATCATATTTCCGTGCCTTTTTCGCGTCATATGCTGCGTGATTTTTGGTCAAAAGATTTGGATATTGTTCATGCGCATACGCCGTTTAGTATCGGTTTAATGGGGTATTATTATGCGTATATTAAAAAGGTTCCCTTCATTCATACCTACCATACTTTATACCCCGAATACATTAAATCCTATATTCTCAAGGGTCGTTTTATTACCCCTAAAATGGTCGCCAAATTAAGCGCGGTTTTTTCCAATCGCTGTGATTTAACTATTGCGCCATCTGCTAAAATAAAAAAATTACTGAAAGGCTACGGGGTGACTAAACCCATTAAAGTTTTAGCTACCGGCGTAAAGATTAAAGAGTATGCTGTAAAAGTTAAAAATAATAATTTTCGCAGGCAATATAGCCTTAAGTCCAGCGATAAGCTTTTAATTTTTGTCGGCCGACTAGGCAAGGAAAAAAATATTGATTTTCTAATAGCAGCTTTGCCTTTAATTCAGAACAAGATAAAGAATGCCAAGTTGGTGATTATTGGCGATGGCCCGCATCGTTATAATCTGCAAAAGCAGGCTCAGCGCCTCAAAATTGCCAAGTCGGTTATTTTTACGGGTTACTATAAAAAACCAGAAGTGATTAAGGCATATCAAGCCAGTGATCTTTTTGCTTTTGCATCTTTAACTGATACTCAGGGCATGGTTGTGGTTGAAGCAGCA
>JAPLYC010000046.1 GCA_026395755.1 Candidatus Parcubacteria bacterium
CAAATGTGCCCACTTGGACATCAACATTTTTAAAATTTTCAGTTTGTTTTTTGGCAATCTCCGCCAGTTTTGCGCCCGGCTCCAAGGCAACAACATGACAACCGAACTTAGCCAGTTCAACCGTGGCAATACCGCTACCGGCACCGATTTCCAATAGATTGGAACTTTCATCGATTTCGCCCAAATCGCGGACTTCTTCAAAAAGAAAAGCCGGATAACCTGGCCTGACCGAATGGTAATTATCAGCAAAAACATCAAACGAAGCGTTAAAAATATTTTTTCCTTTGAACATACCAATTTATTACATTTAATCAGCTCTAAACGCTAGTATACCATAATTAAATTAAGCTTGACCATATAAAATTTAAACGAAAAAAACCCGGCTGTAAAGACAGACCGGGTTTACTGACCATTGTCAGTTGG
Organism: Candidatus Parcubacteria bacterium; assembly: GCA_026395755.1. Lineage (GTDB taxonomy): Bacteria > Patescibacteriota > Patescibacteriia > CAIXNZ01 > CAIXNZ01 > JAPLYC01. The sequence goes on from JAPLYC010000046.1 coordinate 424, forward strand.
GATAATACTTGAGTCGGCGGGCATCGATGCGAAGTGCGCATTGTCTGTTTGACCGTAACCTGGCAATTAACGAATTGGTATAAGAGTCAAGACTGAGCTAAACAGAGATAAAATGTAATTTAAAAGCACCGAGCCGAAGCCCGGTGCTTATTTTTACTTACCCGCCTATCTCAGCGAGTTTATTTCGGTAAAACTCAGGAAATACTTTTCGGAACTCAAGATTAATTTCATCATTCCGATAGTAATTTTCCTGCAGATATACCAAAGCGGCCATTGCTGGCTTGAACTTCTCGAAAATGGCGCGATTATTGACCCGAGGGCCGGTTGAAATTGCGTGAGTCAATCCGTGTTTGCGCAGAATTTCAGCCTGAACATTAAAAGCCCGCCATTCAGCATCCCACCACTCCAATCGGCAATCGTGTGAATTATAACCTTGCAATTCACACGACCTGTACCGCATACCGGATTGGTGCTTGCCCATCCAGTCCTCAATGTGGCGGTTTTCATGCACGAGATATGAGGCCAAGAACCCTGGTCTTTCATTTTCAACGGAAAAATATTTGGGGTTAATGCCAAGAGCAAAATTTATCCCGCTGAAAACCAGAGGCCTGACCATTTCCCGGCTGGTGTAAGCCGTTTTTAATTGTCGTGTACGGATCAAAATAATCAAATTGGTTCTGGTGTCATTGTCAGGAATAGAATTGATGATTTCAGCCAGTTTGCGCTGATCATTTTGCAACTCTCGGGTAGAAAATAACCTCCCGACATTGGGGTCATCCTGAATCATCGTAAGCTCATCGGGAGATAATCCTGCCACAGAATCATCAGTAGCAGACAGGACAAGGACGGAACAAGCTGCCAGCAAAATCATGGACATCAAGGCGATTGCCAGACTCAGTCTCTTTTTAGTCCACCAGCCTTGCTTAGTTTCCATGACTATTGCATGGTTACCGGCCTTGTTTTTACCAGCCTTAATTCTCTTACTCATCGCAACGACTCCTTCTGCCCGCTCGGGCTGCTATTTTGTTTATGTAAAGAACGTTAACTAAACAACGCTTGCCTGATTAAACATTCTATAATATCAAAAATTAGGGCATTTGTCAATGGTAAACAAAAAAAGCCCCTTCGTGGAGGGGCTTTAAATTTAATGGCTGTAAAGAGCAACGTATGATCGGATCTTTTCTTCAGAACCCGGCGTTTTGCGATCAATTAAACAAGTAATTATCGCTTGCCGTAATTCCTGACCGACCAGCCGCTTTTCAGCCGCTTTTTGATAATTAATATCAGCGGCAATCTCATGAATCTCAGACAACACATCACCGCAATAAAAACTCATCGGAGTTTCAGCTGTCGATACCATCGGATTAAAGTTTTTGCGGCTGTCTTTATTTTTAAAGACAAGCCCCAAACTTAATCCAAGCAATAACCCAAAAACTAAACCGACAACCAATACATTCCTTTTCATTTTCCGTTCCTCCCTTTGCCCGCCATAGTTTCAGCGACGGCGTGCTTTTGACTTTAAAGACCTATTATAATTATAAATTACCAGAAACTGGCGACAAGGATTTTCAACCGCAAAAAGTGTTAAAAATAAATAACAAAAAAGAGCCAAAATACATTAAGGCTCTAAAAATATTGCCATTTCCCATACAAATTTATGCAAACAACCGCTAACAAAAATATGCACAGGCCGGCCGCGGCGACCTCTAATATTTGCCATACAAATCCTCCAAACTCCTTCTGGAAAATTTTATTTTTAGAACCTTATAAAAAATTCTTTCAAATTCCGGCTGAGACATTTGAGGCTTTAATGACCCAATTAACTTAAGGAGCTTTTTTTTGTCAAATTTATCTATCAATAAATTCACCCAAAAGTACCCGACCTTATAAACATCATATTTACCCCGATTTTTATCGCCTAAGATATATAATGCTTCGCGTAATTCCGGCTTGGGCCGTTTTTGCTTAGCCAAATAACTGGCCAATCCTTCGTTAAGCCAATCCGGATAAGTATTGCCGGTTAACTTTTTGTAATACAAATGGCAATATTCATGTTTCAATGTTTTCCAAAAATCTTGCTGATTTTTATGGCTGGATTCCTTGGTATATACCTTAAGATTCAAAATAAAAATAGTATTTTGGTGCGTAAAGCCCACCAGCCAATCAGGGGTCTTTTTGCCATAAACCGCGTTAATATCCTGACGCGAGTTCAATAATAAAATCCAAACGGAGTTAAGTTTAACCCCGAAAAATTTCTCTAATTCTCTTTCAGTACGTCGGCTAAATTGAGCGAGTTTTTTATTAGAATCAATTTTAGAGTCTAAAATCAGCATAAAGCGTCTATTTATTTTCTTCCTTTCTGCCACGCCATAACCAAAACTTTAGGTAAATTTTTATTATTAAGATATTTTTTATTTTTTTTGGCTACAAAACCGCAATCTTTATATGTGTTAACAGCGCGTAAATTATCAGGTCTGACTTCCAGATAAATTTTGCTAATCTTATTCTTACCTGCTAAGGCAAGAAGTTTTTTTATGGCGATGGAACCGATTCCCCTGCCCCAGTATTTCTTTTCACCTATTACAATCTGCGTTTCATACCAGCCTGCTTTCCTGGCAGCTAAGGTAATGTGACCGACTGTTTTCCTACCAGATTGAATCATATACTGCCAACTTTTCTCATTTTCCAGCATGGACATAAAATATCTACGCGCTTCCAAATCAGACAATTTTTTTAAATTGCCGCTGGTTAGTCTGATAAGCTCCTTATCCCGCCACCATTTGGAAAAGTATTTAAGGTCAGAAGCTTTTAATTTTCGCAGTGTGACACTAGCCATATATAATTAATAATACCACACAATTGGCTTTACAATAATATCGGATTTTTACTTTTCTGCTATAATACCATTATGAATAAACCCCTCCGAGAACAAATACTTAAAATGGTTGCCAGGGATCAGCGCATGCGCTTTTCCGGTATTTGGGATTTCAAGATAGACCGAGAAAACACCAAGGCACTAAAAATTATTATTAAGAAATATGGCTGGCCTGATATTCCTTTAATTGGCAAAAAAGCCAGTTTGGGCGCCTTTCTTTTAGCCCAACACGCTGACCGCGACTTAAAATTCCAAAAGCTATGCTTGAAATTACTTACTGAAAAATTCAGAAAGCATAATGTGGAGCCGCAAAGCTTTGCTTACTTAACCGATCGGGTCTTGGTAAATTCCGGGGGGGAACAAATTTATGGTACTCAATTTTATACTGACAAAAAAACGGGGGAATTCGGACCTCGACCGATCAAAGACAAAAAAAACTTATTCAAACGTCGGCGCCAAATGAAATTGGGTTCATTTTGGGCTGACTATAAACTGCTGCTCAAGCGGCACCGAAAAATGCAAATAAAAAAATAAAAGGGTAAATCCATGATTTACCCTTTTTGTGTAGCCACAAACTAATTAAAGAACGACCGGATTTTTTGGATCAGCCTATGGCACAACGAGGGATTTGGCGGTTTTTTTTCTTGCGGATCCTTGTCTTCAGAACTTGTTCCCCCACCATATGAGCCAAAATGCTCGCGCCAACGCGGCGACGGCGGAAAGTCAGAAGACCATGACTCCTGGCCGCCACAATCGCCATAATCATCTCTCATGCCTAAACCTCCCTTCGCCCTCCCTTGTTCCGCAATGCGGAACAAAGGAGGGGTTTTGTTAAAGACCTTGTTTAAACCTTGAACCTGGTTGGTCCGCTAAATTATCAACCAACTGATAAATATCCTTGCTTTTGTGCCAAAAATTTCTAACAATTGACCTTAAGCTTCCATGTTCAGGATAACCAATGTCAGCTCCTTCCATTAAATTCAAAAATTCCTGATTTAAAATTTCAGTCAAAGACTCTTTAATGTCAAAATATTGTTTTAGATTCAATTTCCTGTTAAAACCTTCGCCAAAAGCATACCAGGTGTAAAAATGCCACAATTCATGCATGGCTGTTTTTTTAGGCTGAAAATTTGCCAGGCTGACAAAGAAATAGTTTTCCTTCAAAGAATAACTGCACCTGTCATTAACCGTCAGATAAGCCGTAACCTTTTCCAGCGGCAAAGTAATCTGAAAAATTTCCGTCGCACGCTGAAAAAATCGTTCCGCAACCAAATCCCATTCAGCCTGAAATTTAGCCAGCCGGGTTTGCGGATCAATCTTATTGATATCCAAGTAATTTTTTATAAATTCCTGCACTAAGCCGTCTTCCAATTGTTCGCCGTAAGTTTGCTGATATATAAAGTGCTGACGCGAAGGCTTACCCCCGTGTCCCAAAGACTTAGCCGCGATCTGAAAATTAAGAATATCCTTCGATAAATTGTATTCAAATTGTATTTTCATAAAAATCCAAAACTAACTGATATATTTAATATGATTCTAATTCCCTAGGATCCATGCCAATTTCTTTTTCAATTTCAAAATAAATTTCCTCTCTGCTTTTACCCCAGTTCTGCCGCTCAAAATAGGTATCGTAAAATTCCCATTTTTCCTGCCCCCCAAGCTCTCGATATTTCTTAATTAATTTATACGCCAGTTTAAAATAATCCAGACGGCCGACATTGATTAAAATATTAGCAGCATAATAATAATCATCTCTATTTTCCAATCCCTCATTCTCAACTAAAAAATAAACAATTCTCGCTCTTTCTTCACACTCGCCTTTAAAAACATAAAACGGCAATTTATCTCCGGCTTCTGCCAGCTTCGGAGTGCCCTGCTCTTTTATAATTTCCTGGCGTCTTTGCTGATCATACTCGTGAAAATTTTTTAAAAGTGTGGAAACAATTTTTGTCATATATTTTAAATTAAAAAGGGATACTAAGCTTTGGCTTTTCTCCCTAAGTATACTTTCAGATTAGCAATTCGGCAATGGCTCCCGCAATCTGCAATTCAGTTTTCAATTGCACAAAATACCACTGCCCGTTAGGATTAATCTCTAAAAAGATATAATCCCCATTCGGAGTTACAATCATGTCAATGCAGCCGAATTTTAGTCCCAGAGCTTTCATGTAACCGTAAATTTGCCTCTCTATTTGCTGAGGCAAAATTATCGGCTCCATTTTGACATCAAAGTCATTCAGTTTTGGTTTGCGGCGCCAATCCAAGGAGGTCGCCTCATCTTGTTGAGAAAGAACTTTTACTGCAAAAATTTTCTCACCTACCACTGTAATCCTAAGTTCATAAGCCTTAGGGACAATTTCCTGAAAAATTGAAGGCGACATCTTTACAGAATCAATCTCTCTCATTTGTTCGGCTGTCACCCTATTTGTATAAATCACCCGGTCAAGCATCGGGCTGGAAGCAAGTATCTTAACAATAATACTTCCGTCATGCTTGTCATAAAACTCACGAACTTTTTCAGGATCAGAAGAAATACAGGTATCTGGCACCAAGAAGCCAACTTTGACGGCTTCATCTAGCTGATAAATCTTGTTTTCAGCTATTTGAATTGACCAAGGATCGTTCAGCCATTTTTTATCACGGCAGATACTCCATATTGCCTGCCGTAAAACATAGAACTGACGGTCAATGAATTGCCGGTGCTCCACTGGATTGTAATTTAGTAATTCCCTGGGCAAATGCGGCTTCATATACCAAACGGCTGAAAATTGACTCAGATCAAATGCCTGTCCGTCAATGACAAGACTGAACTTTTGACTGCCGTCAGTTATCTCAAAATTCAAATATTCACCAAGTAAACATTTATCCTGTTTAAAAAGCTTGGCCGATTTGCCATATTTTTCTATGGCAGCAAAAACTGCCTGAAAAGCTTTTACCTCGTATACGCCGGAATTACCGATTGCCAAAATCATCTTCATCCCTCCTATTTTTAAAGCAGGGGGCAAATATTGCCCCCTGGCTGGTTTGGAGCTGACCTTAAGAAGCATCAGCACCGTCAATGTCATCCCAGGCCCCACTGGTTGTGGGGCTCACCGCTCCCTCACGCACTTCAAGAAACATAAGAATGAACGGCATGGCAGACACCTCCTTTCTATAAAAATTTAAAGACCTACTTATATAATAAATCAACAGCATAATACATCAAGGAATTTACACACAAAAAAATGATAATAATTTATAACAGAATTAATTAAAACCTTTAAAACCTTACTAAATAAAGGTTTTATCTGACTAAAAAAAGTGTTAAAAATCCCTAACAAACATATCCACATGGTCTATTCAAAGCTAAAAAAAATTAGCCTGAACTCATTGACAAAGTCACTATTTTTTGCTAATCTTAATTATTAACAAGTTCTTTACAAATACTAGGAGGATACATGAAAAAATCGGAAATAATGGTGATCATCGGCCTTTTGGTCATGGAACTGCTGGCGGCCATTGATACTACCGGCGTCACGGTCATGGTGCCGACTCTGCAGAATTACTTTCACATCCCGGCTGGAATCAGCGGCTGGATTTTGATGGCTTATCTGCTTCCCTTTTCCCTGTTTCTGGTTCCCATGGGCTATCTGGCTGACAAAATCGGCAAACCGGAAAAGGTCATTGTCTGGAGCATTTTAACTTTTGCACTTGCTTCAGCTCTTTGCGGCCTGGCAAACAACGTAGAGATGTTGATTGCTTGCCGTATTATCAAAGGTATCGCCGCAGCCGGCATGTTCGCCTGCGAATTTGCCATTATTCTTAAGTACTGGCAGAAACCGCGGCGTATCGTGGAAATCATCATGATCGGCCTGGCAGTCGGCGTTTTAATCGGCCCGATCTGCGGCGGCTTATTTTCCCAGCCGGAAACCTGGCGCTACTTTTTTCTGATCGGCACGGCCTTGGCTCTGCTGGGCTTTGTCGCCTATCAGTGGATCAATGGTGAAAATTCTTTTTTGGGGCATGCTCCTGGATTTCATAATTTCTTTGGCAACCCAGGGCACCAATCTGCTCATTACATTACAGGTGCAGGAGAAACTCCAGCGAACTCCGCTATATAACGGGTCAATTCTGCTGGTTCTGGCTTTGGGCATGATTCTGGCTAATGCGCTCGGTCTGGGCAGCAAGCTGTTTAAAAAAACCCGGACCGCAGTTACGCTTAGCGGCGCAATCTTTGCCCTGATGCTGATTTTAACCGCCCTGCTGACCAACTGGACCGGAATTCTCGCCTTTGCCTTTTACTTTGTCATGGGCTTGAGCCTAGGTGTGATTCTGGCCACGGTTGAACTTATGGTCTTAACCCCTTTGCCTACACCTCAATTGGCTCAGGGCAATGGCTGGATAGTCAGTTCCATGCAGGCCGGTTACGGAGTTGCAGCCGCCGTGGTGCCATTAATCTGCCTGAAAGCCGGCATCACCATTTCCGCCTGTTTACTGGCCGGATTAGTCTTTCTGGCCATTGGCTCATTTCTGCTTTTTCAAAAACACAATTAAACTTCTAAACCCTTTCGCCGTGCGGAAGGGTTTTTTTTATCAATT
>JAPLYC010000062.1 GCA_026395755.1 Candidatus Parcubacteria bacterium
TAATTTTGAAGTATTTTTATAGGTCGCTTTAGCCACTTCATCAAAAGACAATCCTTTCAAATCCGCAATCTTCTGACAAATATATTTTACATAACTTGGTTCATTCCTTTGACCGCGATATGGATCTGGCGCCAAAAACGGAGCATCAGTTTCAATTAAGATTCTATCCAAAGGAACCTCTTTAACAATCTGCTGAATCTCTTTGGCATTTTTAAAAGTAACAATACCGGTAAACCCGATATAAAAACCCAGATCTAAAAATTTCCTCGCCTGTTCCAAATTTCCACCGTAACAATGTATGACTCCTTTCACTTCGGACTTCGGCCTTCGGACTTCGGACTTCAATATTTCCAGCATTTCATTATATGCGCCAAACAGATCATCTTTCGTGCCCCGGCAATGCAATACCAACGGCAAATCAAGTTCCTGCGCCAAGTCAATAAACTGCTTTAAAACTTCCTTTTGTTTAAGTTTAATTTGCTCTGCTCCTTCAGCTTGTCGATAATAATCCAGTCCAACCTCCCCTATTCCCACCACCTTTTTACTTGATTGCGCCAATTTCTTATATTTACGAATATCCAAATCTTTTTCCAAATCATCGGGATGACAGCCGATAACCGCCCACATACCGTCATATTTTTCAGACAGCTCAACTGCCAACACACTGGTTTCATAATTATTACTGGCATTGATAATTTGAGTATCAGAAGCAAAAGACCGCGCAATAACGTCCCTTAGGTCGTTGGCGTATTCTTTAAATGTAATATGGGCGTGGCTGTCGATTAGCATGGCAATATTTTAAACACAGAATTTTATTCACAGAATACACAGAAACTCCTTTTTAGTTAATAAGTCTTTTAACTTGGGCGCCATTCTTATTGATAATTATTAACAAACCTAATTTATAATTATTGGCTTTCATATAACTTAAAACCTGTTTAATATCTTTTACATAAAAATCATTAGCGACTTTAAGCTCAACTACGATTTTATCGTCCGCCACAAAATCAAGATAATATTTGCCGATAACTTTATCTTTGAATTAAATTCCTCAGCCAACGCTCTCTGATATATCTTTTCCCTATACCCATAGCCAATCTGTTTTATCACATCAAAGGATGCTCCAATAATTTCATAGTTCAACTCCTCATATAAATATTCCCCCCTATATTACATCTAATAATAATTCTGTGTTTTCAGTGAGATAATTTCAGTGTTTAAGTTATATTACCGATTTAAGCTGCCTCAACAGCTCCGGCAACATCAATTGCAAAATCGTAGACACCCCGATAAACCAGGATGCCAGGGCCGATGCCTGTAACACCGCGGTAAACCAGTCCGAGACCGGAAAGCGGGAAATTATGAATAATGACAAACCGATTACCAGTAAGCCCTCAAAAAAGCCCAAAACACCGCCTAATAAGCGATTGATGGACTTTAAAAACGGCACAATGGTCAAAAAATTAAAAATCTTATCCAACACATAGAAACCAAACCCGATCAGACGGTTGACAATAATAAAAATAAAAATAAAAGCGAAAATCTTCGTCAGATTGGGATTGCCAAAAATCTGCGCCAGCCAGTCGCCAATAGGATTATAAACCAGGCCGGCGAAAAAAGCGCCGGCAAAAGTTCCCAGCACTGAGCCCAGGGTATGGATAAAACCAAACCACAATCCAAACATAGTAAAACCGCCCAAAATAATCAATAAGATAACGTCAAAAATTGTCATAAAATTAATCTTTAATATTTAATAACGATTAATTATATTTTCCCAATTTTTCTGTCCGGCTAACCTGGGAATTGCGCCTTTATCATTGATGACATCAGTCAACTGATAATAAAAAACTTCTGACTGTTGCGGACCGTCGGCATAAGAAGCGACCTGATAGGGATCAAACAGAAAAACAATGGATTCAGGTGTCAAAACAAACAAACTAAAATTAGTTTTTTCAGGCATTAATCCCTCACTGAACAAATCAGCGCCCAGTTTATCTTTTAAATCAAGCTGGCAATAATCCGCGAGGTAAGGCAGATAATTTGGCTGGGGTTTAAACAATTCATCTAGAAAAATTTCCTTATCGCGGTCAACTTCATAATTAAAAGTTACTGAATAATTCATGGGATGAGCGGCTCCTGAAGCATAAGTGACTAAAGCCAAGCGCAGACTGATAAAATTTTCATTAAGCAGAAAAAATTCATAGCCGCTGTCCATAAAACTTGCGGCCATATCCGCTTCTTTTTTACCCATATCCTTTTTAAATCCCAAAATCTGATTATCGATTAGCGCCTTTATTTTTTTATTGATAATTATCTCCTTATTTTTATCCACCATAGTAATGACCGGATATTCCAGATCCAGGCTGTAATCGGCAGTTTCTTCCTTGATATTCTCGCTTTGATATTTTACTCCATTGGGATTTTGGCAATCTTCGGGACAAAGCGCGCCAGACTCGGCGCAGGGACAACCAATCGTCAGACAGACGATTTCCTGGCAGATACCATCACCGCATTTATTGGCGCAGGAACCGTCAGGAACTGAATTAACGTTATTATTTAAATTAATTACCTCGGTGAAACTGCGGCCGTCCGCTGTCTTGCATTGACGCGGATATGATTCCAAGATCGCATTACCGGACTTGGCGCATTCGTCAAAATTATTAATAATATTGACCGCAATCGGCTTAGGGTTGAATTTAATCGCCACAAACAAAGCCAGCATAACCAGGATGCAAACGATTAAAATGAGAGATAAATTTTTTTGCATAGGTTTTTATTAATTTTCCGTTTGATAATTATTTAAAAAATCCGTTACTTCCGCTTCCGGCTCAAAGCCCTGAGCAACCGCCTGTTTAAGATATTTATAAGCATTGGCCTCATCCCCGAGACCATAATATGACAGGCCGAGCATATAATTATTAAATGATTTATTGGCCAATGATGTCTGCAAATAAAGATCAACTGCCTGCTGATAATTTTCCAGCACAAAATAATTATTTGCCAGATTTTCCTTGGTCATATCAGAATCAGGGTTTACTTCATAAGCTTTCTGATTATAAATTAAGGCTTTGGGAAAATCAGCATAATCTTTGGCGACTTCATCAATGCCCAGGTAAAAAACGCCCAAGCTGGAATTTGCCTGAAAATCATCGGACTTTTTACCCGCAGCCTGCAAATAATTGGTTTCCGCTGCTTTGGCATCCCCTGAGAGTAAAGCAATTTCTCCGGACACCAGATAAAAATCAGACGAATCAGGCTGGGCTAAAACCAAAGCTTGTTTAAAAGATTCAGCCGCTTTGATTGGTTCATTATTTATCCAATAAGCATAGCCCATGTTTTTTAAAACAGTCAGCCGTTCATCATCATTTTTAAGATTTTTCAATGATTCTTCAAAATTGGCAATGGCCTGATTATAATTACTGCCTGAATCAAGCAATTTAATGCCTTCATCATTTTTCTGGGCGCCTTTTTCAGACAATCTCCCAATAATGCCGATAACGATAAAAATAGCCAGTATAATTACCGAGATCCAGATGTTTTTTTTTGGTTTGGCCTGAGCAACGGCCGCTATTTTTACCTCTTGCCCGCAATAATTACAACGGGTTAAATTTTCCACTATTTCATTTTGGCAATTGGTACATTTCATAAATAATAGACAAATTAAGCATTAAATCTACTTAAATTTTATCATTTTACGCTAAATAAAGCAAAAATCGCCCACTTAGGGCGATTTTTTGGCTAAGAGGTTCAAGCCCAGGCAGATTAATTTCTCAATCGGCTCGTCTTTCCTCCAAAAATACTCATAATACTGGCGTCCGTCTTCAGTCATGGCCATGCCAATAATCAGAGCCCGCGGATCAATTGCCTTGATTTCGGCAACCAGAGTCGGACCGTCCATAATCGGCATTTTGGTGTCAATTATGACCAGATCCGGCTTATACCGCTTAAATTGGGTGATGGCAGTCTTACCGTTTTTGGCCCGTAATATCTTGTGATGGTAAGTACCAAACACATAGCTAAGATGGCTTCTGTGTGTCACGCTGTCGTCTACGATCAAAATTTTCAAGTCGCACCCCTCCTTTTCCTATAAAAAACAGTTATTTTAACTTTTTATTGCGACCCAGCATATATCCCAGTTTTTTATCAAAATGGGACGGAAAAATTTCCAGGCTAAAACCGCGTTGTCTGATTAGTTCAGCCAGGTCCTCATGTTTGTGTTCAGCCAGGTCATGATATTCTAAAAGTATATTATTAATTTTTTGCCAGTCTTCCATCTTCAAACCCGCTAAAACTTCATATTCCGCGCCTTCAATATCCATTTTCAGCAAACTGATTTTATTAAGATTATTCTTCCTGAGAAAATCTGTCAAACTGATAGCGGGAATTACTTTTTTATCCGCCAAATCTTCCTCAGCCAAACTGATTAATGAATGATTATGGGTATCTTTGGATATATAAAATTCCCGCTGGCCTGTTTCAGCCGCCAAAGCCTGCTGCATAATTTTTACATCCGAGATGCGATTAGACTTTAAGTGTTTGGCTAAAACCTTAGCATTGTTCGGTTCCGGCTCAATCGCATAAATCTTGGTCTTGGAGTTTAAAGCCCGACAATATAAGACAAAAAATCCGGCCTGGGCTCCGGCGTCAATTATGGGGAAATTGGCGGATTTTATAATATTTTCCGCTACCCGATATTCCCGCAAAAGGAAGTGTCTACCCAATAATTTTTGGGATTCTGAGGATCGACATAAACTTTAATTGTAGTCGGCACATTTTCCGGAGGCTTTGACCAGAGATAGGAGCTTTTATAAATTTTTTCTTCCAAAGTTTGCGCGTTAACTGAAACAGTGTACAACTGATAAGGATGTTGCCCGTTAACACTCACGTTGCCGACTAGTTGCGTTCTTAAAAAATTAGTCTCAATTACCTGCCCTGTCTGCTTCAGCTGTTCAATTCTTTGCTGCTGATATTTGGGATAATAATAAAAGCCTGCAGATATTGATAAGAAAACAATAGCTAAAATAATTGGAGCAATGGCAAACCTGCGCAGATCACGAGTTATTAAAAATACCGATACCAGCAGAAAGACCAAGCCGACAGGCAGAAAAATTGTTGTCATTAAAGAAAAGGTAGCAGCCATAAATTAACTAATCAATCTTTGAAACAGATTATCTCCTTTTTTAACTTTTTGTCCTAATTTCAGACCGCCCCATTGGCGCAAAGCCTCAATACCCTTTTCAGATTCTTTGGCAAAATCAAAGCCCAATTGGACTAAAATCTTCTCGCTGGCCTGCGGCATGAACGGCAAAATCATCCAAGCTATATGTCTGATGGTTTCCAGAAGATTAAAAATTACATCTGGCAATGTCTCGTCATCATTATTGGCTGCCAGTTCCCAGGGCCTATTTTTATCAATATAAGCATTACAGCGCCTGATATCATCCCAGGCGACATTCAAAGCCTCCTCTAATTTGAAATTCTTCATGAAAAAATCATACTGTTCCCAGTCAGTCTTTAGATCAAACTGAAAAAATTTATCTGAATCTCCGCCGGAGGCGGATCCGCCTATGGCGGAAACATTGTATTTAGGTACAATGCCGTCATAATATTTTTCAGTCATAGCCAAGACTCGAGAAACTAAATTACCAAATTCATTGGCCAAGGCAGAATTATATTTTTCTTCAAATCTCTCATAAGTAAAATCACTGTCTTCATAAGCAGTTAATCCGGCCACTAAAAAATAACGAGTCGCATCGGTTCCGTATTTTTGGACTAAATCCAAAGGATTAATGACATTCCCCAAACTCTTGCTCATTTTTTGACCGCCTGAATTGATAAAGCCAAAAATTAAAACATGATTGCTATTTGGCAATCCGGCAGACATCAGCATTGCCTGCCACATGGCAGATTGCTGTCTCAAATTATCTTTGCCAGCCACCTGGACTCCGGGCCAAAACTTTTTAAACTGTTTTTTATCTTTGGGCCAGCCCAG
>JAPLYC010000053.1 GCA_026395755.1 Candidatus Parcubacteria bacterium
AGAATATCAGAATGATATTCGCACCCTCACTGTTGAAATCAAGGCAGAACAAAGAGCCAATAATATTCAGAGCTTTTACCAGGCGCAGCAACATCCGAGAATTTCTTATGACCTGTCTTTGATCCAGAGAAAAAGAGCTTACATTGCCAAACTGCAGGAAACTGAAATTAAACTGCAGCGTGGTACTTATGAGCTGGAATTTCTGGAACGTCAGTCAATTGACGATTTGAAAATCGTTAAAACTTTAGGCGGTGATCAGGTGGAAACTCTTGTTACTAACATCAATGATGTTATTTCCAAGTATCTGCCTGAAGCAGGGGAACTGGCAATTGAAGTTGATCCCAAATCCAGGCAAACCCCGGAACAGATCTGGCATCAGATTAATTCGGGTAACTAAAAAAACAAGCCCTTGTCGCAATCGCGGCCGGGGCTTTTTAATTGACAGGTTATATCAATATGATAATGTGAAGTCAGTAATAGCTCTTTTTCATTCTATGATTATCTTAAGGAGGTTTTGCCATGGAATGGCTAGACTTAGTCCGGTGGTTTGAGTGGATAATTTTTGCTTTAGGAATTTTATTGACATTGATTCTGGTGGTTTATGCTTTGTACAGGCAAGATGAAAACATTTTTCTTCGGAAAATGAAAAAAGTGGCAATTAGCCAGTGGGAATTTGACAAACAAGTTGACGACAAAACAAGTAGGGCGAAGGAATCGGCCAGCTGGATGAATAGAGACGAAAACGACGAGATCGAGAAGGCCATTCGGGATATCCCGCTTAGTCAGGAACAGTGGGAAAGTAGAATTATAGCAAACCGTCGACCCTTAATAAAATTTGTCACTATCGTGGCAGCTTTCTGGCTTGTAACGATAATAGATGTTGGTTATTATATCACTTGTCATCATGAACTCAGATTGGAGCGCAAGGTCAACGAGCTGTCTGATTTACGTCAGCGGTTACAGGGGAAAAAGCAGGAAGTTGCCCAGCTGCAATTGAAGTATCAGGGTGAGATAGATTCCCTGGTAAAGGAAATTAAGGACGAACAAAGAATCAATAACGTTCAGTCCTATTCCCATGCTCAGCAACTCCCCAAGATTACTTATGATTTGTCACTGATCCAGAGTAAAAAGGTTTATATTGCCAAACTGCAGGAGACTGGAACTAAATTGCAGTACGGCACTAATGAGCTGGAATTTCTGGAACGCAGGGCAATTGATGACCTGAGAATGGTCAAAACGTTTAATCGCAAAGAAGTGGAAAGTCTGGTGGCGGATATAAATAATGTTATTGCCAAGTATCTGCCTGAAGCAGGGGAATTGGCAATTGAAGTTGATCCCAATTCCATGCAATCACCGGAGCAGATTTGGGATCAGATCAACGCCGGAAACTGAAAAATAAGCCCTAACCGTAAATACGGTTAGGGCTTTTAAAATTGACACGATTATTTTATTATGTTAATTTATAATATCAACTTTGTTCTTAAAATTTTACAACTAAATAGTGGAGGTGACTAAGATGACTACCATCGCATTTTTCTTTGTTTTTATCATTCTAACCTGCGTAGCAGCTGCAATTGTAGTAGTTGGTTTTATCAAAGTAGATAACATCTCAGGCGGCTGCGGACATCTGATGTTTGGGGTTCCTCTCCTGTTAACTTGTGGCATTACTGCCATAATAATAGGGAGCAGATGTGGCGGATGTAATAAAATTCAAACAGTTGTAAATTACCACGTCAGCCAAATTAAGATAGAGGGTAAAATCAAGGATTTGTCCTCTTTACGTCAAAAACTAACGGCTAAAAGACAGGAAATTCTGCAATTAAAAGAGGGATATCAAAATGATATCAACTCCTTGTCGGTTGAAATCAGGACAGAGCAAAGGGCCAATAATATTCAGACTTATGATCAGGCCCAGCAGTATTCCCGAATTTCATACGATTTGTCTTTAATCTGCAGAAAAAAGGCTTATATCTCCAAGCTGGTGGAAACAGAAAAGAGTCTCCAGCAAGGCGCTAATGAGCTAGAATTTCTGGAGCGTGAAGCAATTGACGACCAAAAATTGCTAAGTACGCTAAATAATCAGGAATTGGAAAATCTTGTAGCGGAAATTAATGCTGTGATTGCCAAGTATCTGCCTGAAGCAGGGGAATTGGCTATTGAGGTTGATCCCAAATCAATGCAAACCCCGGAACAGATCTGGAATCAGGTCAATTCGGGCAACTAATAAGTTTAAGCGCCTCAGCAATGGGGCGCTTTTTCAATTTGACAGAATATTTTTTTTGAGTTAATATACCTTGAAAACGTTTTTTGAAAAATAACCGATTAGCACAGGAGGAAATTATGGAGACAATATTTTCTATCTTCAGGCATATTTTTTCAATACTTTTTTTCTCTACAGCTGCCGTCTTTATAGTGGGTAGCTTTATGGTCTTTATTCAAGGTGTTACTGCATTTAAGAGTAATGAAAAACGAGATATGACTTTAGTTATTTTTGGATTTGGCATTGCGATGTTGATTATTGGCTGTTTTATATTTTACTTAGCAGCCGATGTTTCCGGCCATATGCCTAAAATTAAAGAAAAATATGTTGCTGTGTCATTAAATATGAAACACAGCTACAAACATATTTTTCATCACTGGAATAAAGAGGTTGTGCTGGAAAATAAGATTGAAGAACTTAACAACTTACAGCAAAAATTGGCAGCCAAACAGCTGGAAATTCAAAATCTTCAATCCGAGTATAGTAACGAAATTGAAGGCCTTGTCGACGAGATCCGTGAATTGCAACAGTCAGGCAATTTTCGGACTTTTTCTCAGGCTAAAGAGCATCCCGGCATTTTCTATAACTTGAGCCTGATTCAACGTAAACAGGCATATATTGCCAAGCTTCAGGAAACATCAGTCAGACTAAAATACGGCATATATGAGCTTAAATATCTTGAACGCGCAGCCTGCGATGACCTGAAAATGGTCAAGACATTGGATAATGAGGTGGTGGAAACGCTCATTAAAAATATTAACACTGTTATCGACAAGTATTTGCCCGATGCAGGGAAATTAGCAATTGAAGTTGATCCCAATTCCATGCAAACTCCGGAACAGATATGGCAGCAGATTAATTCGGGTAACTAAAGCACAAGCGGTTCCGTTAAAACGGAGCCGCTTTTTAAATTTGACAGTAAAATGAGCAACTGTTATATTAGGGTGAAGTTATCGTTCCTTTATTCTCAAGAAAGGAGGCTGCGATGGAAACACTATTAGCCATAGTCTTTTGGGGCGGTTTAGTCCTTTGGCCAATTTTAACCATTTTGTGTATTTTATCTTATGCTGAGGATGACCTTCATGGAACAAAGGCATTTGCTATACTGGCAGTAATACTTTTTGTAGCCAGTCTTGCATGCGGCTACTTTGGCGGTCAAAACGCCCGGGTATATAAATGGACTGCCCGTCAGCTGGACTTTGACAGTTCGGAAAATATCCTAAAGGGCAGGATAAGAAAATTATCCTCTTTGCATCAGCAGTTAAAAGAAAAGGAAGGGGAAGTTATTATTGCCAGAGAGGCATATCAGACTGATATCGGTAGTATGAAAACTGAGATTAAGACAGAAGCTCAGGCCAGAAATATTAAGTTTTTGGCAGAGGCTCTTAATAATCAGCGTATCAGTTATGATCTGGCTCTACTGCAAAAATATCTGGCGTATGTGAACCAGCTGAACATTATTCAGAAAAGATTGCAGGAAGGTCAGCTGGAATTGGAGTATTTTGAAAGAAACGCAGCTGCTGATTTACGTTTAACCCAGACATTACCGGAAGATGACCTGAAAAAGCTGACCGATAACATTGACGCCGCTGTGGCCAAATATCTTCCTGCTGTAAATAAGCTGTCTTTAAATGCCGAACAATCTCTGCAAATATCCAAACAGGATATTTGGAATGAGATTTTCAAGGAACAGGCAGCTAATGAGCAAGTTGAAGGCGAATTAAGCACTCCAAGCACTCCGTAAAGGAGTGCTTTTATATTTGACTTAATATAGTTTTAATGGTAAAAAATAAATATCAATTATCATGGAGGTACTCAAGATGAGTGAAAATTCAAGTGGTTTATGGTTAAAGTTTATTGCTCTATCAGTATTTTTTGGGGCAATTAGCGTGATTATGCTGGTTGCCGCACCGGAGTTTACTTCGACGAAAGACTTGATTGTGTATTATGGAATATTCGGTGGGTTGGGCTTGTATGTTCTTTATCATGTTGTTACTCTGATCATTTTTATGATCAAAATACGCAGAAGGAAATAAAGAATCTTAAACCTTTATTACCGGCGAATTGAACAACCCAGGCACTCTCGAAAGGAGTGCTTTTATATTTGACAAAAAATGATTTATTGTATAATTTGAAGGTATTCTTTCGTTCTTAAAAATTTCAAAATATTGTAAGGAGGATAAGATGAAAGATCCAGTAGCATTTTTGGGCGCAATTTTCTTTAATCTAATTTTGATTGGCATTGTTGAATTTTTTTATAATATTCAATGCCGTGCTAACGAAGAAGCCAGAGAAAAGAATAATGATGCCAATGAATATGTCTTTGGCGGATTGCTTTTAGTTATTGCAACGTTATTGTTTTTTTCTGTCGGTCTTTGGGAAATGGCCTATTCTTTCAAAACGGGGTTGATTTTTGAATTTATGGTTATGCTGGCGCTTTTAGTGATTAACGGAATTTTAAGTCTATGGCTAAAAAGCGCCCCTCCCATAACAGCCGGTGTAATCAGCCTTATCGCTTGCTTAGTTCTTTCCGTCCTGGTTTATTTTTACAGCAAAGATACTGTCAAAGAATATCTTGCCACTTGGCAGTTACAAAGTTCCACCCAGGGCAAGCTGGAGACCAAATTGTCTGAACTTACTGATCTTAGCGATAAGTTAAAGACCAAGAAAGAAGAGGCGCTGAAACTCAAGGCTGATTATCGTCAGGAGATTTCCAGCCTGGAGCAGGAAATCCGCCAGGAAGTGAAAGCTAATAACCTCAAGTCTTTCACAGAAGCCAACCATAATACACGTATCAATTACGACCTGGCTTTAATTCAAAAGCAAAAAGCTTACATCACCAAGGTTGAGGAATTAGAGCAAAGGCTTAATAACGGCGTACTTGAGATGGAATTTTTACAAAGAAGTACAGAAGCTGATCTCAAGATGGTCAAAACGTTTAATGAAAAGGAAATCACTGAATTGACCGGTAAGATCAATACGGTGATAGAAAAATATCTGCCTGATGCCGGCGCGCTGGTCGTGAATATCGACAACGCCAAACTGGAAAAGCCCCAGAAAATCTGGGAGGAAATCGTCAAAAAGAAATAGCACTTTTGCGGTCCCGCGTAGCGGGACCGCTTTTTTTATACTTGACATTTTGTTTTATTTAAATTAAGGTAGAATATGAAAAGTTATTTGAAAATAAGGAGGTTAAAAACCATGAGTATAATGTTGGGAATTTTGGGCGTATTCTTACTGCTAGTAGCAGCATTTCTCTTGGAGGTTGCCTGCAATATGCTGGAATCTGGTTCTTCAAGTGATGATGCTGCCTTGGCATTTGCAATTTTTGCAGTTTTAACATTGGGCTTTAATTTTGCTGCCTTCCATTGCCTTGATAATAGCATCGGTGATGTCTCAACAGTACTTTTATTGCTGGGTTTTTATATCCTCCTGGCAATAATTAATGTGGCAGCAATTTTTATCACCAGGCAGGGCGCCTTAACTGTCGCAGTTCTGGGGTGTTTGGGTTTTGCCGCCATTGTCTATATCTTTAACGTCGGAGTTGTCAATGACTATTTTACGGCCAAAGCCCATCAGGAAACCAAAACTGGACAGCTGGAAATTAAACTCCGGGAAGTTAGAACCTTGCAGCAAAAGCTCAGTAATAAGAAGACTGAAGCTGAGATACTGCTTAAGGAATACACTCAGGGTATTGATCAGGTTCAAAAAGAACTTTCGGGCATCAAGAAACGGCAGGGAATCAATAACTTTTCGCAGGCCATCGGCAACAACAAAATCCATAACGGATTGGTGCTGATTCAACGTCGTAAAGCTTACAACGCTGAATTAGAAAAGATGATTCTTAAGTTGACACTGGGTGTTGATGATCTTGATTTACTGCAAAAGACCACGGAGGACGATTTGAAAATGAGCCGGGTCTTTAATGCGGAAGAACTGGCCAAGATTGCCGGACAGATTGATCAGGTGATTACCAAATATGCACCTGACGCCGGAGCCCTGGTGGTCAATATCGATCCGAAAACCTTGCCTAATTTGGAACAGATTTGGCAGGAGATCAAATAGAGTTTCAAAAGGTCTCCGCATAGCGGAGGCCTTTTTTATTTGAAATTAGTTATTTTTAGGTTCAAGTAATATTTGACAAGCTAGGGCCAAAATGTTAATTTAATGTATAAACAAGTTGTAACTTGAAAATTGCAGATTTATAAGCATTATGAGCATAAGGAGGCGAAAATGACAGCAATTATTTTGGCTATGGCGGCCTTTAGCTTTTTAGTTTGTTTGGCCTTGCTGATCAAGCAATTTTTGCCCAAGGATAAAAGCACGACTGCCGGCATAAAAGATATGCAAAAGCAGGGCGCGGCAAATCTGGATCAGATGGCTAAAAAAAGTCAGAAAGTGGTGGAGACCGCAAATAAAGTGGTTGAAGGCGCTGAAGCTTTCGTCAGTTTGGTTGAGCTTTCGCCGTCACTTGGCCAAAAGCTTACCAATTGGATTGTAAAGATGCGCCATACTGTTGATCAGGCTGATCAGATTTCCCAGCATCCGAACATTTTTTCCTTGTTATCCATGGTCAGTCCCGGCAGCGCTGAATTATATGGCCAGCCAAGTGACAATTACGCTTATATCATCACTGAAGACAAAGATGAGCCTTTTCAGGCAAATCAGGCGATTGTGGCTGCTGCCCAAAAAATAGTGGCGGGTGAAGTTTTTGAAGCTGATAAAGCCCGTGTGCTTTATGACTGGTTTGTCAAAAATATACCCTTTGGCACCAGTGGCTGGAAAAAACATAAAAAAAGTATGCGTAACGCCGTGGAAATTTTTGAGGACAAAGAAGGCGTCTGCGCTGAAATGACAATTTTATACATTGTCATGGCCAGGGCAGTCGGCCTAGAAGCAAATTATGCCAGAGTTGAAGTCATTAATAACGGCAAAGTGGAAAAGCATGCCTGCCCCGTGGTGAAAATCAAGGGTAAATATATTTATGTGGACCCCGGCTTTCAACAATTTGATGCGCCACATAAGGGTTACACTATTATGTCTGATCAGGAGGCAGTGCCTCATTTTAAATCCTTGCGTAACAAGTGAAAGGAGGTAAAACATGGCAGCCGTACTTATGATCCTGGCCTCAGGTGGCCTCGTGGTCACGCTGGTCCTTTTGCTCAAAGCATTATTTCCCGGAAACAAAGGCACGGTTGAGCTGATAGGAGACCTGACTGAAAAAAGTTTTGGCAAAGTCAGATCAGCGACCAAAAAAGGTCAGGCCTATGTGGAAATAGCTGATAAAGTTTTGACAGGCAGTCAGGCTTTTTTAAATAAGCTTGATTTGCCTCCAGCCATTAATGACCGGGGTAAAGAGGTGATAAAAGGTTTGCGCAAGTACACGGATAAAGCTGACGCTCTGGTTCATCATGAAGACCTGATAAAATTACTGTCACTAGTCAGCCCGTCCAGCTCCAAGTTTTTTGGGCAGACTGCACATGATTACACTTATGTAATCACGGAAGACCGTAATCAGCCTTTTCAGATCAATCCCCAGATAGTGGAAACCGCCAAAAAAATCGTTGAGGGCAAGGTCCTTGATGAAGACAAAGCCAGGGCGCTTTTTACTTGGGTTACCAGTAATATTGTTTACGGTGAACAGGGACGCAAAAGACACCATAAGGGTTATCGCCATGCTGCTGAAGTTTTTGCTGATCGCGAAGGCGTTTGCGGTGAAATGGCCGTCCTTTATGTGTCCATGGCCAGAGCAGTCGGCTTACAGGCAAATTACGTTTCAGTCTCAAGGGATTGCAAAGGTGATGATGTCTTGCATGCCTGTACTGCTGTTAATCTTAACGGGAAACAAGTCCTGGTTGACTTGTCATATTACACCTTTGACATCAAACACCAGTCGTATCAGATTTTATCTGATCAGGAAGCAGTCCCTCATTTTAAAGCAATGAGAGGACATTAACAAAGGAGGCTCCGATGGACGGAATAGATTTGAGAAAGGTGATTAAGTATATCTTACTCAGCTTAGTGGCGCTGGTAAGCTTGCTGCTTATCTTTTGGCTGAGGAATGAAATCACCCTGATTTTCCTTTATCCCTATTTGCGGGATAAACTGGTCGGCCTGGGCCTGAACATCTGGCTGGCCAAGATGATTGCCCTGCCAATGGGTGTTTGGGTTATGTATATATCCTATTTGCTTTTTTCCCGTAACAAGGAAAAAAAACAATTGGGTTATATTTTCGGCGGAGCCACCTGGGCAGTCTGGTGCCTGTGCATGTTTTTTGCCACACGAGACTACTATTTTGACCCCAAAACAAACGAGGGAACCAGATGTTTTGCCAAAACAGTAGAGGGTTATAGAGAACGGCCCTGTACTGAAAATTTTGATCCTACTTTCGGGACTCCCGTACAAAAGGTAGATCAAAATATTGCTTTGTCTGAATGGGTCAAGCGTCATGGTCCCGTGGCAATTGATAAAATTGAACCGAGCAAAGAAATGACCTTTTTTACAGCTGACGGTCGGCCCATGTATTATTACTATGAGCATCCCACCGGCCAGATCGACATTTTTAATCGGCCGGGAAGTCATCCTCAGTTTGGGGTAGAACTCAATCCGATCACGGCTGAAGTCGTGGCCAAGATTTTCAAACAGATAGATGCTCAGCAGCAAGTTCCCACCAACATCGTTTTTCACAACGATGACGGCAGTGTTAATCAGGAACAGGGCGTCAATCTCAACCATCTTAAGGATCTTTCAGATTCCTTAAAGTCGCTACAACGGTAGAAAGGAGAAAAAATGGCTGAGGAAACTGGCGGCAAAAATGTGGCGATCGGCGTGCTGATCGCTTCCACAATCGTTCAGATCTTTACCCTGATGTTTCTCTGGAAACCGGAGAAATTCAAGGAGACCTGGGATAAGCTCAAGCTAGCGCTGAAGGCCGGCAAAGACAAGGTCAAAGGCGCAGTCAGTAAGGATCCCAAGGCACCTTAAAATAAACTAAGCCCTTCGCATTGCGGAGGGCTTTTATATTTGACATTTGCACAATATATTGCTAATTTTAATTATAAACAAGAAAGTTTATTGTCTTTTGACATAATTCAAAAGGAGGTCGGGCATGTTTACAGGATTTGGGATCGGCGGATTTATTATTCTAAGCATCACTTTAGTATTCGTCGGTGTTGCCGTCTTAAGTAATTCCAGGGATCAGGGCGCCGCGATTGCCTTAATTTTGACCGGCATTGTTATTTTTGGTTCGCAGATGGGACCCGCCTGTCGCAGCTGTACAAGTTCAAAAAAAATTAAAACCTCATCTTCATCAAGCTCGGTCTCAACAAAGGTAGAATGTAAGGGATCCAAGCTTTGCGACAAGCTTGAGGAATTGACTGAATTACGCCTGAAATTGTCGGCTAAGAAAGAGGAAATCAATAAGCTGATCAAAGAATACAGCGCTTCGATTAAACAGCTTGAAATTGAAATCAGGACAGAGCAAAGGAGCAAACGCATTAATTCTTACGCGCAAGCCAAGGACAATCAGCGCATCAGCTATGATCTGGCGTTGATTCAGCGCAAAACCGCCTATATCAGCAAGCTTGAAGAAATTTCCCCCAAACTGGATAATGGCGCCAATGAACTGGAATTTTTACAGCGCCAGACCGAAGACGATATCAAGATGGAGCAAGTTTTGGGCGATAAGGAAATCGAAAAGCTGGCTGCAAAAATCGAGGCGACCATTGCCAAGTATTTGCCCGATGCGGGTGAACTTGCTATTGAGATTGATAAGGATTCCATCCCTTCAGCTGAAAGCATTTGGCAAAAGATTAGTGGCGATTAAGAGCCAGGATCCCAAGGGTTTGCAACTCAAATCAAGCCGTTCCGCATAGCGGGACGGCTTTTATATTTGACAGGATCAGTATATAATGATAATTTGTAATATGAATTATATTGTATAATCCGAACCCTTAAAAGGAGGTTTTGATGAATTATTTTCACGTTTTGAGCTTTGGAGAATGGATATTATTTATCATTGGTATAGTAATATCCTTGGTGGCTGCACTAATTTTTAATGAAGCCTGGGAACCTTTCCGTCAATATATATTCGAACGTTCAATCGCATATATTCCGAGCCAGGCTAAAAAAATGATGCTGATCTTTCTTGCTCTTTTTATAGTGGCTCAGCCATTTGTTGTTCCTCCCGGTCTGAAATTCCTGTATTATTTCCAGACTGGCAAAAAAGTTACTGCGCGTGTAGACTCGAACGTTAAAATGCAGCGGTTCCAAGATTTGCGATAAGCTGGAGGATCTGCAGGAATTGCAGGAAAAAATTTCCTCGAAAAAGAAAGAGCTGGTAGCTTTAAGATCTGAATATCAGGGGTCGATCCAGAAGCTGGAATCGGAAATCAGGACTGAAAAGCGTAAAAAGGGAATTAAGTCATATCATCAGGCCAGCTCCAACAGCCGTATCAGTTATGACCTGGCTTTAATCCAGCGCAAAGAAGCATACATTGCCAAGCTGGACGAAGTAACTCCTAAGCTGGAGGAAGGCACCAATGAGCTGGAATTCTTACGGCGTCAGGCTGAAGACGATTTAAAAATGGAAACTGCGCTTGGCAGTGAGCAGCTGGAGGAATTGACCGAAGACATTGACAATGCCATTAAAAAGTATCTGCCACAGTCGGAAGAATTTGCCATTGAAGTTGATAAAGATTCCCTGCCGTCTGTTGAAAGCATCTGGCAGAGGATTAGCGGCGATTAATAACTATTCCAACAAACCGTCCCTGCACAGCGGGACGGTTTTTGATATTTGACTAAAAGGAAAATTTCTGTTACTTTTTAATAAATCATTGATTCGTTCTTTTATCTTTCATTTGAAAAGGAGGGAGGCACATGTTTGCAGGATTACCGCTTTCTTTTTCGATCATTGCTATCATAGCATTGATTATTATCGGATTGGCAGTCCTTGATAGAGAACCCGGCGCAGGTTTTGGCTGTCTTTTCGCGGCATTGGTTTTAATTGTTGTGGACATTGGTCCGGTCTGTCGTAAAAGCTGTGTAGACTCCGGAAGAAAAACACTGGTCGTTTCCGAATCTAACGTCAAATGTAAGGGGTCTAAGCTGTGTGATAAGATTGAAGAACTGGTGGAACTGCGACAAACATTGACGGCCAAAAAGTCGGAAATCAACAAGCTGATCAAAGAATACAGTGCTTCGATTAAGCAGCTTGAAACTGAAATCAGGACTGAGAAAAGGAGCAAGCGTATTAATTCGTATGCGCAAGCCAAGGACAACCAGCGCATCAGCTATGATCTGGCTTTGATTCAGCGTAAGGGAGCCTACATCAGCAAGCTGGAAGAAATATTACCCAAACTGGACAATGGCGCCAATGAACTGGAATTTTTACAGCGCCAGACCGAAGATGACATCAAGATGGAGCAAGTTTTGGGTGACAAAGAAATCGAAAAGCTGGCTAATCAAATCGAGCAGACCATTGCCAAGTATTTGCCCGAAGCGGGTGAACTGGCAATCTCGGTTGATGAAAGCAAAATGGAGTCACCGCAGCAGATCTGGCAAAGAATTAGCGGAGGTGAATAGCCAGGAACTATCATTTGCTAACCAAATAACGCGTCTCAGACATTCTGGGACGCGTTTTAAAATCCCT
The DNA here is from genome assembly GCA_026395755.1 of Candidatus Parcubacteria bacterium. GTDB lineage: Bacteria > Patescibacteriota > Patescibacteriia > CAIXNZ01 > CAIXNZ01 > JAPLYC01. Next base: position 11,910 of record JAPLYC010000053.1, read on the forward strand.
TGACAAGTTTATTGGTTTAAGTTAATATAATCTAGACATTAAAATTAAAATATCGGAGGTAAGAAGATGTCAGTAGCGGCCAGAAAGATTGAATTTAAAGGGGAACCCAGCACGGTCGTTCAGTATTGGTTATGCGTGCGGGTTGAAGCTGAAAAGCGTGAGCATGTTTATTTTCTGGAAGACGGTTGGTATGCAGTGACCGGCTATATCGGCAGTGAAACAGATGCCGTGAGAATGTGCAGTGAGGGTAAGTGTGTAGCTGAAGTTGTAGTTCACGAATACACCAAATGTCAGTTACACGCCCATAAAAAAAATATCACATTCAAAAGATGGGTTCTGATAAGACCTGTAAAGGCGCCTGCATAAGGGGCCTTTTTATTTTACGAGGAGGTGATTTTAAGGTACAATTTGTATATAAAGTTAATCGGTATTCGGTATCGGTTTTAGTTTCGTTTGTCGATTGACGTATAACGTAACGTAAACCGAACCCATAAAACGTAAGACGATTATGAATCTAACTAACTTAGAGACAATTTTAAAGAAAGAGCCTTCATTCCGGCTGAAACAGGCCAAGGAGGCGATATTTAAGCAACTGATTAATGATTGGTCGCAGGCTTTGAATTTGCCGGAAAAATTAAGAAAGGTACTGAATAAAAACTGCTCCCTAGTAATTGAAGCTCAGATTTTGGAGTCACATGATAAAAAGTCGGTTAAGGCCGCTATTAAGTTAACAGACGGATTAAAAATAGAAACAGTTTTACTGCGCCATGGCAACAGAAATACTGTTTGCGTTTCGTCTCAAGTCGGCTGCCCCTTGGGCTGCTTGTTTTGCGCCACAGGCCAAGGCGGATTTAAGCGCGATTTGGCAAGTGAGGAAATCATGGAACAGGTTATATTTTTCAGCCGTTACTTAAAGCCTTTAGGCGAAAAAGTTGATAATCTGGTCTTCATGGGCATGGGCGAACCGTTTTTAAATTATGAAAATGTTATGGCGGCAATTAAGCTTTTAAATTCAGAAGAAACTTTCAATATCGGGGCCCGCCATATTTCAATTTCGACAATCGGCATTATACCGGGCATTAAGAAATTAGGCGATGAAAAACTGCAGCTTAATCTAGCGATTTCTTTACATGCGCCGGATAATGAAATTAGGTCAAAAATAATTCCAATAAACGACAAATATTCCATTAAAAATTTAATTGATGCGGCTAATGATTATTTAAAAAAGACCAAGCGGCAGCTGATGTTTGAGTATATAATGCTTGAACACTTTAATGATTCAAAGATACAGGCCGCGGAATTGGCTGATTTGCTTAAGCATTTACCCAAGCATTTATATATGGTTAATCTCATCCAATATAATACAACCAAGGGCTTTAGACCTTCGGCAACCATGGCGATTAAAAAGTTCCAGCAAGTTTTGGTGCAAAATGGCATTAAAACCACAATTCGCCTGCGTTTAGGCAGGGAAGTGAAAGGCGCCTGCGGACAGTTGGTGGGGGACTTGGAGAAATGATATAATATGACTGAACCACTAATTTTTTCACACTAATTAACACGAATTGTTACGGAATTTTTTATGGCTTACAAGGAAAAATTCAAACCGCTTAAATTCCCGCGCGATGAGCAAAAGCATGACCACATTATTGAATGGTGGTATTTTAACGGTAATTTACAAAGCAAAGATGGTCGCTCTTTTTCGTATATGAATACTTTGTTTAGCGCAAAACCAAAATTGGTTAAAATTCCTTTTTTTAAAAATATTCCGCTCAAAACCTTGTTTTTTTCCCATTATCTATTAAGCGATAATAATAATCATAAATTTTGGGACAAGGTTAACCCCTTGTGCTTTTTGGACCCTAATAGCTTTACCAAGCCGCTTTTGTGGGCTGAATATGATAATTCCTGCCTGATTGAGGAATATAAATTATTTAATTTTCATATTGCCAATGATTTTGTGGATTTGAAATTAAAAGCCCTGAAAAAGCCGTTATTAATTAATGATAGGGGATTTATTGATTTGGGAGTAAAAACTACATATTATTATTCTTTAACTCATTTGCAGACCAGCGGTTTGATTAAAGTCAAAGACAAGTGGTTAGCGGTTAAAGGCTTAAGCTGGATGGATCATCAATGGGCACAGACTCCCATGACTAAAGATGATAAATGGACGTGGTTTTCTTTGCAATTAAATAACGGCTGGGACATTATGGCCGTAATTTACGGCGATCAGACCAAAACAGCGCACGCCAGCCTGATTGATAAAAGTAATAAGGTCAAAACAACCGCTAATGTATTTTTTAAAAATCTACCCGTTAAATATTTTAGTAAAGAAACAGGGGCGGAGTATCAGCTGGGCTATGAGATTTTTTTGCCTGATTGGAATTTGAAACTTACTGCCAAGCCCTATAATAAAACCCAGGAAATGGTTTTTGGCACTATAAATTACTGGGAAGGCGGTATGGATATTCAGGGTAAATTAGGCACTAAAAATATCAGCGGTCAGGGATTTTTGGAGCTGGTCGGCTCTCCTATGAAAAAGAGCCTGATGAAAGTTTATCTTAATAAATTTCAAAAAAGCGGGTTTAAGGATCTGAAAACTGAGGTTCTTGACAAAATCAAGATTTACAGGTAAGGCTCCCATGTCATTATTCTGTCCTTCATCGTTGTTTAGAAATTAATTTACCAATCGTTACGCGGCGCGGAACGATTTTTTTTGTATAAAAAAACCGCTTCAAGTGAAGCAGTTGTGGGGTAATAGAGATGGGCGACGCCTGCTTAGGAGGTAAGATGAATTTCCGGCAAGGGAAATATCTGACAGCAGGCGCCGCCCAAGGTTAGGTTAAGGTACGATTTGTCCTTTTGGGTCGGGTCGCTCCAGCCCAGTCCAATATTAGCAAAGGGGTCCCCTGACTGAAGTTAAACTTGCAGTCTCGTCATTTGACAAAGGGGGGTGTGGCAATGATCGCCTTGGATCTGTTTGGCTGGAGCGACCCTCTGGAAATGAAAACAGGACATTATTATCATACCAAACTAAAAAAATATATTCAAGTTGATCAATAAAAAAACCGTCATGCTTGTCTAGGCTTTAAGCCTGACAATGCAAAACGGTTTGAATGTTTAGCAAATGGTGATTTCCTTGTCACACTTGGGATTGGGACATTTGATTTTTTGTCCCTTTTGTACCAGCATGGCTTTTTGGGCCCCAATCATTTTTTTCTCATTATCGCTTAAGGGGTCATGTTCGCTGAGGTCAAAAAATCTGATACTCTGACCGCATTTGCAGTGGAAAGTTTCCACTGTCAGCTCTTTCTTTTTTTCCGGCATATTACCTCCCTTTGTTTTTAATCAATCGTAAATCCCAGCTCAATATTTTTGGCCAGGGCAATATCAATGATCGCGTGATCATCAGGATACTTGGCATAGAGCATGCCCTTGAGATCAGGAGCTGCCTGGTCAGAACCGTCCTTGATTTTGGTTTTGCGATGCGTGAAAGCGTCGATAAAATCGCAGACAGCCAGAATGGCAGATATCTCCAGGATTTTTTTGACCGTACCCATATGCCATTCTTTGGGAAAGGCATCGGCTGTCAGGCCATAACCGTGAAAGCACATGGCATGATGATAACCGGCGCATAAAGCCACAAACTGGTGATGTTTTCTTAGGGCTTTAAATCCGGCCAAAGCATGATCCTTAACTTTTTCATATTCAGCCTGGCTGATGTCATGCCCGTCAAAAAGCTCCGCGTTTTCGGTCAATTTGCCGGCGTCATGTAGCAGTCCGGCAAAAAAAGCCGCTTTGGTATCTTTACCCTGAACGTGGGCCACCGCTTCAGCTAAAAGCGAGACCCGCTGGTTATGATCTTTAACCAGGGGATGATTTATCCCGCAAAAAGCCAGGATAATTTCCGCTGTACGGTCGAGCCCGTTTTTGGGTTGATATTGCTTGATTTTGGCTTCCACAATAGCATCTAAATGATTGTCCTCAGACATTTTAATCCTCCTTGGCAAATATACGATTTGATAGTTAAAAAGTTACTACTTTTTTGGGTTTTTGTCAAGGGTGCAAATAAAAAAAGCACCATTTTTCAGGTGCTTTTGAAGGGAAAGAAATATTGCAGAATTTTGTTTTCCCGTTCCAGATCAGATGGATCCGGAGTATGGATCGCATTCAGCCTGATCACACGCGGTTCGGCCGAAGATTTTAGCACAAAGCGCTGACCGGGAAATAATTTCCGCAGCCGGATTTTTAGATCCGCTAAATTTGCTCCTGCCTGAGGATCCTTGAGCCAGATAATATCAGCCGGACCGCTTTCAATTTGGTTGAAAGCTTCTTTGTTTTCCAGGCCGAATCGGCATCTGGGTTTGGTTAGCGGCCAGCAGTACAGGCAGTTGGCCAGACTTGCCCAGTCAGGTATGGTTGTAATTTGGGCAATGTCCAGACCTTGCTGTTCAATTATGCGCAGGATTTCTTTACGCCAGGTTTGGCCATAAGGCTTGATCACCATGAAAGGCAAGTTTACAATGGGATGTTTGCCGGTTAAGATTTCGCTCAAATTGTTCAAGGTGTCAATTATTTCCTGACTGCTGATTGCTTCCGGGATCTGGATGATCGGCAAACCTTCCGTAGCCACTGATTGATTGGCGCCCAGATTGAAAGTCTTGCAGCAATTGGTGCAAAATTGCGAGCAGATCGGGTCGGTTTTGCAGTCATGCTGTCTGACAAATTCCGTGGTTTTGCGCTGCTGGACTTTGAATGATTCGGACAGATGTCCGATCGGCTGTCCCAGATAGCGCAGATAAATTGAACAAGGATAGTAATGCTTGCCGTCTATGGTGCGTTCGGTTAAGGGGATGAAGCAGCTTTTCATCAATTTGGCGCTTTGTGGATCCAAAAATCCTGTAGCTTCGGGATCAAATAAATTAGCAATTTTTTTCCGTAAGAGGGGAAAATATTGCGGCGGATATTCATTCAGTTTACTTTGCAGGGTCTTGGTCAGAGCTTCATCTTTGAGCAGACTGATATTCTCTTTGTCCTGAGCAATTGTCAGAAATTTAATATCGTTCGGTTTCAGGCTCAGGAAAAAATCCAGAGCCTTTTCCATTTCCGCTAGACTGGCTGAACTGACACAGGCATTGAGAATTAGGAAAATATCAGCGCCTTGTTCGTCCCTGAGTTGGGTGATGCGGCGGATATTTTCTGTCACTTTGGCAAAAGTACCTTTTACTTTGACAATAGCGTCAAATTTTTCTGCCTGATCAGAATCCAGCGAGATGCGGATTTCAGTCAGACCATTGGCAATCAATTGCCGATAAAATTCAAATGGCGCTGTGCCATTGGTGGTCAGGGAACTCAAGATCCCAAACTCCGAAGCCATTTTGACCAGTTGCGGCAGTTGGGGATTGAGAGTGGCTTCGCCGCCGGTAAAATGAATGTGTTTTACTTTGACTTGGCTTTTGAGCTTTTCCAGCAATGACTTAAAGGCTTTATAATGCAATTTGGTTCTCAAAAGACCGCGCTTTTTTTCGACCGGACCGGATTTCAGATCCATGTGCGGACCATTGCAGTAATGACAGCGCAGATTGCAGCGATGGGTGACAAAGACTGTCAGACGGTCGAAATTCTGCAATTCGCCGAGGCGCCAGCCCCAGAAATCAGTAATGCGCTGAATGCGTTCAGCCATAATTTCCGGTAAAAGTAAATCAGGATTACGGCTGCATATTCTTAATGTCATTGGCTTTTCCTCCTTTTTTCAAGGTACTATTTAGTATTCTAGAACTTACTATTATTTTATGATTTTGTCAACTGCTTTAAATTGGTAAAAAAATTAAAAATAAGATAAAATAGTTACATCAATATGTCTGAGGCTAAGTCAAAATTTAATAAGCAGCAACAAATGGCCATTACTTTTGGTAAGGGGCCGCTTTTGATTGTGGCCGGAGCCGGAACAGGCAAGACTATGGTGATTACCCAAAGGATTTCTCACTTAATTTTGGATAAAGATGTAAAGACTGATGCGATTTTGGCTCTGACTTTTACGGATAAAGCCAGCGGGGAAATGCAGGAACGCGTGGACAAGCTCATGCCCATCGGCTATGTGGATCTCTGGATTTCCACTTTTCATTCATTCTGCCAGAAAATTCTGGAACAGCATGCCTTGGATATCGGCATCCCCAATGACTTTAAACAACTGGATCAGACCGCGGCCTGGCTTTTGGTGCGTCAAAATCTGGACAAGTTTAATCTGGATTATTATAAACCCCTGGGTAATCCGACTAAATTTATACATGCCATGCTGACACATTTTTCCCGCTGTAAAGACGAGGAAATTTATCCCGAGCAATATCTGGAATACGCGGAAAAACAGGAGCTTGATTCGGACAGCAAGCAGGGCGATGAAAGTATGAAGTCCGAAGTCCGAAGGCTGAAGGAGATAGCTAACGCCTACCATGTTTACCAGCAATTGCTTTTAGATAATAATGCCCTGGACTTCGGTGATTTGATTAATTACACTTTGAAATTATTTAAGGAGCGCAAGAATATTTTGAAAAAATATCAGGAGCAATTTGAATATATTCTGGTGGATGAATTTCAAGATACCAATTTTGCTCAATATAATCTGGTTAAACTTTTGGCCGGTAACAAAAAAAATCTTACTGTGGTGGCAGATGATGACCAGTCAATTTATAAATTCCGCGGCGCTTCGGTCTCCAATATTTTACAGTTTAAAAAGGATTATCCTGAGGCGCGAAATATAGTGCTGACAGAGAATTACCGTTCCTGCCAGGAAATTCTGGATTTATCTTACAATTTTATCCAGCTGAATAATCCCAATCGCCTGGAAGCGCAAAAGGGTTCCAAAATTAAGAAAAAGCTCAAGGCTAATAAGGATTGCCCGGCTCAGATTGAACATCTGCATTTTAAATCCCTGGATGATGAAATAAGGGGAGTGATTCAGAAAATTTTAGATATTAAAAAATCCCGCGCAGCGGGATCCGCCTCTGGCGGGGAAGTCTCCTGGCAGGACTTTGCCATTTTAGTCCGCGCCAATGACAGTGCCACCAGCTTTATTAATTTTTTGCGTAAAACAAATGTACCGTATCAGTATGTGGCTTTGCGCGGCTTATACGCCAAGGCTATTATTCTGGATATTCTGAATTATTTTAAACTGCTGGATAATTATCATGAAAGCGCGGCGGTTTTTCGCTTATTGCGTTCACCCATAGTCAATATTTCCGATGAGGAACTGACCAATCTGTGTCATTTTGCCAATAAGAAAAATTTTTCCTTATACGAAGCTTTGAAAATCGCGTCTACGGTTTTTGGCGTTTCGGCTGAAACTGTGTCTCAGATCAATTTCTTTTTGTCTCTGATTGAAAAGCACACGGCTTTGTCCCGGGAGAAAACAGTGGGGGAGGTGATGCTGGCTTTTATGCAGGATTCCAAATATCTGGAAAAAATCTTGCAGGCTGATGAGGAAATTGCCAAACAAAACGCGGATTATCTTAATCAGTTTTATAACCGCATTAAGAAATTTGAAGAAAGTAATAATGACCAGTCTTTACAGAATTTTATGGCTGAAATGGAGCTGGAACTGGAATCAGGCGAAGCCGGAGCATTGAAATTTGATATTGAACTGGGTCCGGATGTGATTAAAATTATGACCGTGCATGCGGCTAAAGGCCTGGAATTTGAATATGTGTTTATTCCCAATATGGTTGACCAGCGTTTTCCCACCAATAAAAGGGGAGACCCGATTGAACTTCCCGAGGCTCTGGTCAAAGATGTTTTACCCGAGGGCGATTTTCATATTCAGGAAGAACGTCGTTTATTCTATGTGGCTATGACTCGCGCCAAACAGGGACTTTACTTCACTTCAGCTGACGATTATGGCGGCGCCCGGGCCAAAAAGATTTCCAGGTTCTTGGTGGAATTGGAGGAAACGAATAAAGGTTTCAAACTCGATAAAACCGCAGCCAAGCAGGAAAAAGAAGTGAAAGCCGAACCAATTGCGGTTAAAAAGATTAAACCCGGCTTTGCCTTGCCGAGCCAATTTTCTTTTTCCCAGATTGCCGCGTTTGCCAAATGTCCCTATCAGTACAAATTGTCATTTATTTATAAAATCCCGGTATATGGCAAGGGTGTTTTTTCCTACGGTAAAAGCATGCACTCGGCTTTGCAGAAATTTTTTGTCCTGGCTAATTCCCGAGCCGCAACCAGCCAAAACGATTTATTTGGTGAAGCTGGTAAAGTTAAAACCAAAAAAATCGGGGAGCTGGTCAGCTTTGAGGAATTTAAAAAGATTTTTGAAGATTCCTGGCTGGATGAATGGTATAACAGCAAAGAAGACAAGGAGAAATACTGGCAAAAGGGCAGAGAGTTCATTAAATTATTTTACGCAGAAAACAAGGAAAAGGAATTAGTGACTCTGGCATTAGAGAAAGGATTTAATATAAAACTGGCCCAAGAATATACCATCCGCGGCTTTATTGACCGTATTGATTTATTAGCGGATCAGTCTGTGGAATTGATTGATTATAAGACCGGTAATCCCAAGGAAAAGCTGACCGCGGAAGAAAAGACGCAGCTGCTTTTATATCAATTAGCATGTTTAAATTTGCCTGAAATCACGAACGGACATAAGGTTTCCAAATTAACTTTCTATTACATTGACAATAATTCCCAGTTGTCGTTTTTAGGCACGGATAAAGAACTGTCTAAAGTTGAGGACGAATTCAGCTCAGCCATTGAGGAAATCAAGACCAGCAAGTTCGAAGCTCAGCCTGAAATGCACAAATGCGGTTTTTGCGATTTTAAAAATATCTGCGAGTTTCGGGTGTAAGGTATTCCTCTTATTATTTAGCACGCGCAAATTAAAAAATTTACATAATAATTGCTAAAATTTATGAAAAAAGTTACTATTTTAATCTTCTGCTTAGCCTGGGTAATTGTTTTGGTCGGTTGTTCTGATAATAAAGTAAATCAACCATTATCGGTAAATCAACAGCCGACCGATAAAATTGAACAAGTTGCCAATGATCAAACCGACGGTGAATTGATTACTGGTTCGGATTATATTAACAAGCTAGAAAAGATAGGTGATTATTATATTTTGCAGGCTGAAAAGATTCAGGACAGTAATATCTATCTTTTGGCTCAGAATTATAAGATCGAGCAGGTTGATGCCTGGTTTGGTGCGCCCACTGGCATTACCCAAACAGGAACTTTTTATTTTTATCAGGGCGATATTAATCAGTTTGACGCGGATAAAGTAATAAAAATAGGTGATATTAATTTTACCGGCAGGAAGACTTATTTCAGCCTTAACCAGCTAAAGAACAGTAAGTATCAGGATGAAAATTTTGTCATAATCGAGCAATATGAGATGAATAATTTTTCCAAATTTTACTTCTGGCTGGTTAAGCCTGCTTCAATCGCGCCTGTTAAATTTGACGGGGCAAATTCCGTGCTTTCCGGCTGGTCTTTTGACAGCATTAAATTTAAGGATACCGATATAACCTGCTACGGCTATTGGGGTGGTCAACCCTTTGATTACAAAGAAACATATAAGGATATGTATTGGGACGGCAGTAATTTTGAATTAATGATGCGCTGGACTATTATGAATGACGATCAAAATAAATATTCATTTTATACCGGCGAAGATAAAGAAAAACCGACTTGGGAGTTTATCTGGCAATTCGACAGCCAGTTAATTGATTATTACGTGACCCCAAACAAAAAAAATATAGTGACCATTGGAACAGTGCCCGGTGGTTGGTATATGTCGGTTCATAATGTAAAAACTGGCATGGAATACAAGATATATGCGGAACCGGAATCAGTTTTTGAAATTAATAAGGATAAATCTACGGATAATCTGATCTTGTATAGCGCTCAGGGAGTAGAAGTTCCGCCTATAGATTTTCAGTATAATATTGAAACCAGAGAAAATACGCAGTTATCCAAGCCATATGATGACTCTCTGAAATATAGATATTAATAATTCAATGAATATTAAGCCAGCGGCTAACCGCTGGCTTTTTTATTGTGGTTCTTGACAAATCCCTAATTTCTGCTAAGATCAATTATCCGGGAAGGAGGAGCAAGAAAATGCCGAAACAGAAAACAGACAAAAAGGGATTGGGCAATCTGGTCAATTTTACTTTGATTTGCGACAAGAAAAGACTAATGATGACTTCTGATGATTTGGCGAAAATTCAAGCAATCAAGCGAAATCTGGAAGAGCATGCGCCGACAGACCAATACATTATTGAGCATTTTGGTGTTGATATTTCGGCCAGATATTCAATGAGTGTTACTGTTCATGGCTTTAAAAAAAATAAAGGATATTCCTTATGGCAAGTCATGAAATAAAACGTTCCTTTGGAAGGAACGCTTTTATATCTTGCAATATTTTAGCTTTGTGCTAAGATATTCAAGGAAAGTAGCTTAGCAAAAAATAGGTAAAAAATCCGCCTTCGCCCTATGAAAAAATCAGGGCTTCAGCGGACAAAGGAGGAAAAATGGATAAGCATACGAAAGGCAAAGGGGTATTGGCCTTGCTCATGGATTATAAGGATAATCCAGAGGATAAGGCTTTGCTCAGGGAGCTCCTCTTGACCGCGGCCGATGATTTGGAAAAATTGCCGTCTGAAAAAGGGGAAAAGGATATCTCCTGGATCACCTGTCCGGAAGCATTGAAATTTATCCAGCTGGATAAGCGTTCAAGCACTGTCAATAATTTTATTGCCCATGCCAATCAGTGTCCCTTTTGCCGGGATCATAAGCATGAAATTATGCATTTTGACCGCAAGAAAATATCACCCCAGGAATTGGCCAAGATCATAAAAGAAAATCTGTGATGAATTTTTGCAGATTATCGGAAGTAAAAATCAAAGCGTTCCGCATAAGGGGCGCTTTTTTGTTATACCGCCTGCATAGCAGGCGTGTGCGTTTGAAACGAAGTTCTTGGTCAGCGGATTATAATACGTTGAAAATATAAAAATGGTTTAGGCAAGAGAATAGGTTTTGAACCAAAATTAAGGAAATTACGCCTTCGGCGACTTACTTTTTTATAACTGAAAAAGTAAGCCCGCCTTCGCATAAGTTACGGCGGGTAAACGAGCCTGCCCTGAGCGAGCGGAGCGAGTCGAAGGGCTTATTCGGCCCCCCAAACCCCCAGGGAGGGTTGAAAAACGGTCAGTGCGATATTATTAATCAAAAGGTTTGGCCCCGAGTTGCGGGGCAAGATAAATACCGTCGGCTATTTTGCCGGTGGTAGTTTATTTTAAAATAATAGTACCAGCCGCCGGAAAATGGAGGAAAGGGGCTAAATCGTTTACTGTATTTTTTCCCGTAGTTGGTAAGAATTAGATTGACTTTTATTGTTAAATAAGATAAATTGAATTATCAGTTCTTTATAAAAACTCTCCTGAGCAGGGGAAAGGAGATTAAATATCATGAGTGATTCTGACCATACTCGTGTAAGCAATTTCGAGGTTTTGGATCAGTGGGGTGATTTAACCACTTTGACAGACCGTCGTTTCTATCTGAGGCGATTGGTGAGAGTTGCATCTGTCAATGAGGTCAGGGCTGCAGATTTTCATCCCGGCGGTTTTGATCATCATACTTCCAACCTTTTTAACGTCAATGAAACGGCACTCAACGATTTGATCGATTATCAGTGTGATGTTCTGGAAAAAGTCTGGACCTTGCCCGATAATATCGGCTTTCATTCACCTGAATGGCAGATTTTGCAAAAAGCTATAATACCCATGTCCCGGGAATTCAAAATTCATTTGCAGCCGAGTGAAGAGCATATCCCGCTGGTGGTCAGCCGGCTGGTGGACTTAATCATGGCTGACAGGTTTTTACAGCAAAGCATTGTCTGCTTTAAATGCAAGGTTATTTTTCAGAGCCAAGAGCCAAAATTGGACCGCGCTATTATAATTGTGTATTTGGCGTTACTGGAAAAACGCCAAGAGGCCCGGATCATGTGCCGTCAGGTTTTAACCAAACTCAAAGCCGGTTTGGCTGAATACGAATATTGTTCAAACGGCAGTGTGCCGATTTACAATTATCCCGTGTCTGACTTGATCTCTCTGATTCAGATCGGCACCGACACCAAGTTTCACCTGGCCAAGATTTTGGGCGACAAAAAATTTAACCGGCTTTTCCCGGCCAAATTCCATCACGCCTTGCTCATGGATGAGAAGCCGGAATATTATTTAGGCAAGGATTTCTAAGCGCTCAACACCAGATCATTGATCTTGTGTGGGGCGTTTTTTTAATTATTGACAAGAGTATTATCTCGTGTTAAGTTATGCTATAACAATGAATCAATGTAAAAAAGGAGGGTGGCCATGAAAGTCAAAATTTTAGTTGTTGATGACCGAATTGAAAGGCGTAAATGGCTAAAAAAGTTGCTGGAGGAAAAGGGCTATTATGTCGATATTTCCACTGATGGCATGGCAGCTTTAGTGAAAATAAAATCAAGCAGGGGAAAGTTCAATTTAGTCTTGACTGATACTAAAATGCCATGTCTGACCGGCCCGGAATTAGTTGCGGACATGAAGGAACGCAAAATTATGGTTCCGGTTATCGGCATGTCCAACCGGGAAGAAAGTCGGGTTTTGTATGAATATTTTTGGAACAAAAACGAAGCTTATGAAAATTTGTTTTCGTTGATAAAAAAATTGACGAAAAAATCGTCCTAACCGGGCGATTTTTTTTAAGAGAATATGGCTTGACAAAAGTAATATTTTATGATATTATAAAATGAGCTTAAAAAAGGAGGCTAATTATGCCTGAAAAAAAAGAGTATGAGTTTCGGGTTGGCGCCATGGGCGAATCACTCTGGACTTCGGAAAAATTTCCCATGGTCAGATTTTTCAAAAAAGGCCCGGCCTCAAAAGACGATTGTTTTTTCTGCGATAATCAAGCTGTCCTGGTTGCCGACCTCGGCACTCAGGAAAGGCGTTGTTGCAGCAATCCCGAGTGCATGGCCAAGGCCGCCGAACAAGTCTGGGAATTCATCTGCTATGAGGCCAAAGAAGAAGGCTTCCACTGCGACGAAGAAGGAATACGCGCCTTTCTCGTGGCCAAAAACGATGATATGCGGGAATTCCTGAAACGAGCGGCTCAACGCCTGTAAAAAATCGACCTAAATCGATATTGACCTGTCCTAAAAAGGGACAGGTTTTTTTTATTGGGTCTAGGCTTGCTGTGCTTCGCCTAAGCGAGCCAAGACAGGCGAAAACGGCTGTATCGTTGGTATTACCGTAGGAAGCGTTCTCGAACATTCCCTTGCAATATTACGGATTTAAAGCCGTTTTTGCCCTTGTTACTCTATTGATTTTCATCTATAAATAGCATAAAATTAAGATGTAAGTTATTAGCCATATAAATATGAAAAAATTTTTAGTAATTATATTTCTGGCTGTGATTGTTTTGAGCGGTTGTGCAGACAGAATAAGCTCCCTGAAGCAGGAGTGCGAAAAAAATAATGGAGTCTGGCAGGACTCATACAATGAATGCGATGACAGCGGCATAAGTTCAAGCTGGGATATGAAGTCCTGGTGTTACAATATGGGAGGAGCATACAATGATTGCGCTTCACCCTGCCGACATTATGCGGATAAGAGCAGCTGCATCCAGGTGTGTTACCGGCTTTGTGAATTTAAATAGGATAATTTTATAAAAAGTATAAATATGAAGAAATTCTTGATTCTATTCCTTTTAATCCTTATTTTATTACCCCTTACCACCAATGCCGCTATCATGGATACTGTACGCGGTATGATCCTTTTGCAGGTGGAGGCCAATGGCGAAGCCTGGTATGTGAATCCCGCTGACAGCAGTCGTTATTACATGAAAGACGGGACCGTAGCCTATCAGATGATGCGCAATTTTGGTCTGGGTATTGTGGATTTTGATTTGAATAAAATTCCGGCTGTGACTGATACCACGGCTATGAAAATTAGCACCGGTGTTTGCGCCAGCAATTCTATGGCCAACAGGCTCAAGGGCAAAATTGTTTTGCAGGTGGAGCAGCACGGCGAAGCCTGGTATATTTACCCGAAAACCTGTCAGCGCATTTATATGAAAGACGGAGCCGCTGCTTATGAGATCATGCGCTTTTTGGGTCTGGGCATTTCCAATATTAATCTGGCATTAGTGCCATTGGCCAAAACCGCTTCCAGCGAATTTACCACCTGTTTGCAAAGCAAAAAATATCTGGACAAAGTAAATGCTGATCTGGCTTTGGGTAAGAGTCTGGGCGTCGAAGCCACGCCCACGTCATTTTTAAATTCGAACAAATACCTGGGGGCATTGGACCTGACAACCTGGGAAAGCATTGTGAAATTATCCGAGCAGACCAATCCGGGCCAGCCGGTGGTCATCCAGACCTTTGCTGATTTTCAATGTTATTTCTGCAATCGTCAGGCCGGTGTTTTTGATGAGCTAATAGCCAAGCATAACAATGTGTCCCTTGATTTTCACCATTTTCCTTTATTTATCCACGCTCAGGCGGAAAATGCGGCTCTGGCAGCTGAATGCGGCCGCGAGCAGGGCAAGTTTAAGGAAATGCACGATGCTTTATTTGCTCTGACTGCCGCAGAAAAAATGTCTTATGAAAATATATTAAAAGCTGCCGCAGAATTAGGCTTATAAAATAATAAAAAATTATCAAAATAATTTTCCATGAACAATTCTGATCCAACTCCAAAATCCGAAGGTATTGACGGCTTTTTACAAAAAATTGCCGTTGAGTTTAAAGATGCTAAAGTCCGTTGTAACAATTGCCAGTATGAGGGGCTGGCTACTGAATCTAATAATGGCTGTCCTAAATGCGGAGAAAAATCAAATTTCACCCTGATTGCCTCCAGTGGTAAAAAGTTTGAGGCGTCCGCGCTGAAACCGACCGTAAAAATACAGCACAACTGGATGATTTTGCTCAGTGTTATTATCCTTTATATTTTTTACAAAATGCTTAATCTAAAATATTTTTTAGCGGTTTTAATTTTAGTGATTGTAGTTGATTTGATTATTATTGCCAGAAGAAAGGAAAATATATGAAAAAAATAATTATTTCCTTCACTCTGATTGTTTTACTGTCCGGCTGTTTTGCGGCAGGGACAAAACCTGCCGTTACCAATCAGGCTCAGCCTGAACCTAATATTAATATCGAAGCTCAGCCCCAGGCTGTAAGTCTGACTGAATTTAATGACAAGGCCAAAGAGGCTATGCCCGCATGGTTTACCTTATGGACTGAGGTTTATAACGGTAGCGGCGGTTTTTCATTGGAGGATTTCAGCAGCGGCTTGCCGATTGAGATTGAATATTACAAAGAATATGATTATGATGAGACTCGCGGCAATGACGAGCCGGGCGGTTTCAGTATTGTTAAACTGAATTCTCCGGACAATAAATACCGGGTTTTGGTATTTTACGGCAATGATCCTGACAGCGGGGCAGCCATTGTTGATCTGGCCACCAAGCGCATCAAGCATTTTACTTCCATGCAGTGCGGTACGCCCTGTATTTTTACTGACGGTTTCTGGATTGATAATGACCGCTTTATTGTCGCCGGCAATACCGAAGCTTATCCTTTTGGCTATTTAGAGACCAATGCTTCAGGCAAAAATTATGAAGCTCCCTTTATATATCTGGTAGATTTGTCACAAAATCTTTTAACCCGGTATGAGCATCGCAATCCGGTTAGCCGCGAAAGGTATGATGACGTGCGTGCCATGTTGGTCGAACAGCAGAAAAACAAAGATAAGCTCAGGAAAATCATCCCCTTAGGTTATTTCAAGGAACCAAAGTCCGAAACTGAAGGCATTGCTTATTTAAAGTCGGAAAACAGCGATCTGTTTGTCTATAAATACATTAATGGTGTAAAAACAAATACCAATTTTTCCTTGTTCCTTATTATATTTATGACGGCGACAATGGTTTGTTTAAAAGCTTATATTATACTGATTTAAAAAATCCTTCGGAAATTGTAAAATTATTCAACGGTTCAGAACATCATTTTGATCTCAATCCTAATTTTTTCTTCAATAGTACGGGCGATAAATTATTATACCAGTCCTTTTTCATTGATGAATTTTCCGGTTCTGTTACTTTGACTGAATATGATCTGGCGGCGAAAAAGGCAAATATTATTAATAGCATCGGCTTTAGCTGCGATAATGATGCAAACTGCAGCGGCAATGATGATATTAAGGGTGATAGTATCATCCCCTTGGGCTATGCCATGTCTGACGGCCAAGAAGCGGTTTTTTACGCTGTCAAAGAAGATGACAAATATATTGTTTATAAAAATGACAAACCGTTTACCCGTTTTAATAACGCTCCGATTGAAATTACTCCGGAGTTAATGGGTGTGCCCAGGGTCAGCCGCAACGGCGATAATATTTATTATCTGATGGATAATAAGGAATTGCACCTGGCTACTTTGGGATCATCTTTGGAAGTGAAGACTCAGGCCGGACCGCATACTTATGATTTTCTCCTGGTCAGCTCTGATTTGCCGGGACCTCACGGCGGGATAAACAGCCAGTATCAGGTCAGCCCGTTTTCCGATCATGTTTTGTATGTCAACAGCAGCGGCGCTGAGGGCTGGCTGGAACTGAAATTATACAGTCTGGAAAATTCCGAGAAGAAATTGATTGACAGTTTGGAGTTTGATGAAAATAATTTATAAATTAGCCGATTGTCGGACTGAAAATATTAATTAATAAATAACCATATGAAAAAAACAATATATGTGATTATCCTGGCCATTCTGCTAATGCCGCAAATGAGTAATGCTCAGATTGTGCCCGGGCAAAAGCAGGCTCTTACTTATTGTTTTGAAATTGATAATTTAAATCAGTATCCTGAGCAGATTTTTATTTATTTTCAATCTTCATCTCACGCTCAAATAATCAGCGATGAAGTCTGTCTGCGATATATAAGTTTTCATAGCTTGGCTGTTTATAGCTCGGAGATTTACGCTGTAAGTAAAGCTAAATTTAACCGGCAAGAGTTTAATAATCTATATAATATATCCCTGCCTACTGAAATGACGGAAGAAGCGGCGCATATAAGGGCCGCTAATGTGATGGAACGGCAAAATTATAAAAATCATTTGGCTGATAATCCTGATTGGCGCCGGGCAGATTATAGATTTAATTACCTTGCTTTTATCGCAAAAAACGATTCGCTTAAGGAGGTTAGGGACGTTTTTAATATTTCTCAGTTTGACCAGACAAATTTTAAAATTCAAAACAGTAAAGTAATCTATACTTATGATAACGGACAGGTGGAAGAAAAAAAATATCAGGAGCAGGGGATTAGGCCGCAACATTCGCAAAGACCCATTCTGCCCTGGTGGGTCAGCTCCTTCTGGTATATTATTGTTTCGGTATTACTAGTTATAGTTATAATTGTTAGTTTAGTTATCAGGAAAATAAAATATAAATTTTAAAATAAATGATTTCAGCCACCCGTTGAAATCGTCTATCGTCAAACGGTGTCGGTTAACGATTCGTCTAACGTTATACGTCTAACGACACGACTAACGACAAACGACTGACGAAACGCCTATCGAAACCGTATAACGAATCACGAACTAAAAATATGCCCCTAAAATGCCCCCAATGTAATCAGGAAATCCCGGATGGCAATGAAAATTGCCCTTATTGCGGTTATAAACCGAAATTTGCGGAGAAACAGATTAACATGACCTGGGAGACTTCGGGAACCAACCTTATAAAATTATTTTTTATCGGCGCTTTTGCCATTACTTTAATCGCCATTGTTAATGCTTATTTTCTGCTAAGTGACGACAAAATGAATGTAATAGAAACTGATAACGGTTTTGTCCAAGTCAGCTGTGTCAAATCTGCTGACTGTCCCTTACCCATGGACTATGCTGCGCGCTCCAATTGCCCGTATCAGGCTTTTTGCGCAGATTACCACTGTGTAGTTGCTTGTCCCATGTGGGAGGATCAGCAAAACAAGTGGGAGGTTAAATGCCAGTCTGATACTGATTGCGATTGCAGTATCTGGGATAGTGAAGGTAAATATGATTGTAAATGTTTAGATGGGATGTGTGTGAGTGTGGTGGATAAGATTAAATAAATTTTATGAAAAAAATTTTAATCATCCTTGGTATAATTATTGGTTTATTTTTAGTAGCCTTGGCAATTAATATTGCAGGCTATTCTACCTTTTTAAATTGGCCTTTGAATAAATTAGTGGCAGGTACGCCTGATGGCAGCTGCTACGTTAGCTCTGATTGTAAAATCGCTAATACCACTTGCGGTGTCTGCAATTGTGGCCAGGCGGTTAATAAAAACTGGCAGGCCTATTGTCCGTTTAAAAATAACTTCATAAAATGCAAACCATGCCCTTCTTTACAGGCTCAATGCCTTAAATACGCTTGTCGGACAGAAAATATTAAATAAACAAATGATTTTGGCCGATGCGTTAAATCGTCAATCGTTAAACGGTAACGGTTTACGATTCGTCTAACGTATTACGGATAACGTCACGACAAACGATGCCGACTGACGAAACGCCCAACGATACCGAAAAACGAATCACGTTGATTCATAATAAACTATAATATGACCAAAGAACCCATTTTCCCCGAACAAGACAAATCAAAAATCGAAGAATTAAAAAAACATTTGGCCAAGATCGATAAATGGCTGAAAGTGATTGCTCTCATTGTTGTTGCTATTTTTTTGGGTTTCTATATTTTTGATGAAATGGACTATGGGTCTGTTGATATGGCCAGTTTTTTCAGTGTCACACCCGAGGCTTATCTGAATATTATTGAAAATCTCGGTATGATTTTTGGTCTGGCAGCTTTCATATTAATTATCGCAGTGGTTGTCTTAGTTATTCAGCATGATAGGCTCAGGGTCAAGCTGGGTAAAAAGCCCGGCTTTGATTTTAATTTTTTCGACTACATCCGCTTTTACAACACCAGAATGGCTTATGGCGACAAAGCCCTAACTCACCCCCGCGTCTTTATTGTTCACGGCTGGGGCGGTAATCCTTCCGAAGCCTGGTTTCCCTGGTTAAAAAAACAGCTGGAAGCCAAAGGCATCGAAGTCTTTGTGCCGCAGATGCCTGATACTGAACATCCGGTGATAGACAGGTGGGTATCGTTTTTAGCCTATCAAATCGGCTGGCCTGATTCCAAGGTTTATTTAGTCGGTCATTCCATTGGCGTACAGACGATTTTACGTTATTTACAGACTCTTGATCGACCCATTGGCGGTGTTGTTTCCGTCGCCGGGTTTTACCGTTTAATACCTCATAGTTTAGAAGGGCCGGAAGAAGACAAGCTGGCCAAGCCCTGGTTGGAGACGCCGATTGATTCTGACAAAGTTAAACAGCGCGCCCAAAAG
>JAPLYC010000119.1 GCA_026395755.1 Candidatus Parcubacteria bacterium
AGTGCCATTAGCGCTATAAGCAAAATCGCCACCACCTGCTGTAACTAAATTAGTGCCTGTTACTGGGTTACAAACTGTAGTTGGAACTGCAGTGGACGTATTAAGCGTATAGAGCACATTATTATTATCCATGGCCCATAAGACATTTGAACCATTAAAAGCTAGGCGGTAAATATCAGGCACACTGCTGCCAACTGTGCCGATTAAAACACTTACGCCAGTAGACGTATTAAATGAATAAAGCTTATTTAAGCCGGCGCCGGCGCCACGCTGAAGAATAAAAACCAAACCGTCACTTGCCCGACGAGCGGCGCTGTAAGAAGTAATAGCGATAGTACCAAGGTTTTTTGACGGGATAGTACCTCCTAAAGCCGATCGTCTGACATTATAAACGACCACACTGGCAGCACTGTCAGTAGCAATAAGTTCATTACTGCAGGATTTGGTAGCCGTGGTAATTGACGGATAAACCGTGTAAGTATTTAAAGCAGTGCCGTCTGATTTTACAATGCGGAAACAATAAGTGCTGGCGCTAAAAGCATCATTATCATACAAGGCAAAATCCCATTTACCGTCCTCACCGGCATTAATCGCTGTTCGTGAATTGGTAAAATTATTTAGTTCTTCATAAGTTTCGGGTACAATCGTATCAGCACCATGTGTTAATTCTCCTACATTGTCAGTCAAATTAGCGGCGTCAGCCGGAGTATTATTTTTATAAGCAATCAAGGTGGTAGTGTCCACGTCTGTATAAGCTGCCGGAACACCTCCTGAAGGGCTGGCGCAAGTGCCTGTCCCCTTATCAACGTATTGCAATTTAAAATTGTCTCCGTTTAAACCTAAAGTAGAACCGGCAACATGAATCAAGGTGCGCAAGCGAAAAGCCTGGCCGGTTGAAGTTAAAGTGGCAGCCGTATCTTGAGTAGCCATAGCAGCGCCGACATTAGTTGTATCAGTATTAGCAAACCAGCGAAAAGCTGATTGGGTGTAGGCTGCTGAATAATAAACTTTAACCGGTATCCAGTCCAGAGAAAAATCCTTGGTACTGGCAGTATTTATTGTATCCCCATTAGTAATGCGCACTCTGAAATTAGCATTGGAAAAATCACCCACTGCCCAGGTTCTGCCCCAAAGGCTGGCACTGCCGCCATATGTATAAGTTGTTTCACCTGTAGCAGTTAAAGTAATACTTTGAGCCGTTGTCCACGTTGTGCCGCCATCCCAGGACAATGCCACGCAACTAAAAGGACCATTTGATATATTATCAACTGCCAAATCCTGCCTGACTTCAATGCCGTTAATGCTAGCGCCGGCCGGGATGCTTATTCCGTAACTAGACCAAGTATGCATATCAGCTCCGACAACAGTACAGGTGTTATTGGTATTAGCTCCGCTATTAGTATCCACTGCTGATCCCGGTGCTCCATCAGCATAAGCATTGGTGGGAGTTGTTTCATAACCATTACCATCACCCTGGCCAGCAACCGCCGCATTGGCAGTCGGACTTAAAAACCCGGTATCAGCAGCCAAGGATTGCTTAACCTGATTAAAATATAAATAAAAAGCTGAAGATAAAACGAAAACAATCATCA
The DNA here is from genome assembly GCA_026395755.1 of Candidatus Parcubacteria bacterium. Lineage (GTDB taxonomy): Bacteria > Patescibacteriota > Patescibacteriia > CAIXNZ01 > CAIXNZ01 > JAPLYC01. The sequence goes on from JAPLYC010000119.1 coordinate 1,593, forward strand.
CGCCAATACCAGCCTGCTTTTTATATTTAAACAGCAAAAAATTCCAGGTTATTATCTTCCCCAGTTTTTTTCTTGTCCTTTGATTTTTTGCAGAAAAACTTAAAGAAATCAAAAATTTAGAAATCTTTGATTTCTCTGTATTTTTTCTGTTACTTTTTCTAATAAGCATTATGTTTTATTACTACTTATTTATAATGTAATTATATCAAAAAATTACCCTGGTGGGTAACTTTTTAACGTTTTTTTCATGTTTTACTGTGGATAAGTTCTTTGGCTAACTTTGGGAAAAACTTGGCAGTAATTAATTAAAAGTAATTGGAGCCTAGGAGCTTAGCCCCGACGCTTCGGAGCTAAACTCCGAATTACTACGTTAATCCAATATGTATTTTTGTAAATCTTTCCGTTCTTTCATCTGCCTAAAACATTCCTCGCTTGCCTTCTTAAACTTTTCTAAGTCTTTATAATGACTTGGGATTATCTTTTTATTGCAAATTACCGAATTGGTCAAGCCTAGATATTCAGGATAGCTGCACCATTTATATTCAGCTGCATCTGGAATTACACCATGTATTTGCGCGTTACCGTTGACGTAGGCCGATACCCAGAAAAGGTGTTCTTCGGAGTCGATCTGAACTGCTTTGAATCTACTTTGAAATAAAGCTCCCGATCGTTCATTCCTTTTATTAAAATACATCGTATAAGCAGTTCCTAATCGCTGCATGAATTTTACTATGCCATCATCTCCTTCTTGCCTTAATACTAAATGAAAGTGGTTGGGATTCAGGCAATAGGCGATAAATGCAACTAAGGGATCAGAAGGGGTTACTTTTGAATTTTCAAGAGATTTGTCCGCGGAAGAAAGCGGGTGCCTTAGAGGTTCGACCTCCAAATTGGAGGTCGAACCTCGGAGCGCAATCCCCGATCTCTCTCGCAAAAACTTTCGATACATACCACCGTCAACCTTACAGGAATTAAACTCCAACATGCTTTTTAAAAACCGCCCATAATCCCCCTCATCTAAAAAAATATCCCGCCGATCTACTCCGCGGTTATAAATATGGTAATATTCACCAGTTATAAATTTTTCCTTACGCATATTACCCTAACTTATCTCCTGAATTTTAATCCAATTCACATTGCCACTTTTACCCAACGGAAACCCGGCAATAATTATCACCTTATCCCCTGCCTTTACATACTTTTTATTTTTAATATGCACCAAAGCCTGATTAACTAAATGTTCAATTGTTTTACATTTGGGCAGAACAAACGGGATTACACCCCAGCTTAAATTCAGCTGGCGCCTGACTTTTTCATTGTTAGTGGTTACAAAAATCGGCAGTTCCGGTCGGTAACGGGAAACAATACGGCCGGTATAGCCTGAAATTGAAGCGACCAATATGGCCTTAACTTTTAAATCTTTGGCCAGCAAATTAGCGCTAGAAGAAATCGCATCATCAATGTGAAGTTTCTCCTTGAATATTTTACGAAATTCAAAATCATCATATTTGGATTCTTCGGTTCTGACAGCAATTTGAGCCATGGTCTTTACTGACTCAACCGGATATTTGCCCTCGGCAGTTTCGCCTGAAAGCATGATGGCGTCAGTATGATCAATCACAGCATTGGCCACATCGGAAACTTCAGCGCGCGTCGGACGCGGATTTCTGATCATGGAGTCCAGCATTTGAGTAGCCACAATTATCGGTTTAACTTTTAGCAGACATTTTTCAATCATCATTTTCTGAACCAAGGGCACGTCAGCCGCCGGCATTTCAATACCTAAGTCGCCACGGGCAACCATGACTCCGTCCGTAACCTCTAAAATTTTGCTGAAATTTTTGACTGCCTCTGGCTTTTCCATTTTTACAATCACCTGAGTCGGCAAAGCTTTTTTACCCTGATATTTTAATTCCAGTTTCTTAATCATCTTTTTCAGACTCAAAACATCTTCGGCCGTACGCACAAAAGACAGGGCAACCATATCTACTCCGGCTTTAATACCAAATTCCAGATCCTTTTTATCCTTGGCTGTAATTGTCGGAATCGTTAATATGGTTTCTGGAAAATTCATACCCTTATGAGAAAAAACAGTTCCGGCATCAATAACCTGACATTCAATTTCCTGTCCTTTAACTTTTTCTACTTTTAATTTAATCAAACCGTCACTGATTAAAATCTTCTGTCCGGCTTTTAGATCCTTATGCAGCTGATTGTAAGTAACAGGCAATTTTATTGGCTTTATTGAATATTTTGCCTTAGAAACAGTAGTTAAAATTACCTTGTCGTTCAATTTTAAAACGATTCCCTTCTCCGGTAAATTTCCTAAACGGATTCTCGGCCCCTGCAAGTCCTGCAAAATTGTGATTGGTTGATCAAATTTTTTACTCAGCTTGCGAATCAAATTAATAACCTTGGCATGTTCGGGATAAGTACCGTGCGAAAAATTCAAACGCGCCACATTCATGCCGGCGCGGATAAGCTGTGTTAATATTTTTTCATTGTTTGATGACGGGCCGAGAGTGCAGACGATTTTTGTTCTTTTCATACGTGAAACTAATTAACACGAATTTTTAACTAATTTATATGTTTTATCGTAATTTAGTATTAATTTTTTTCCTATCATTTGTATAAATTAACCGTTTGGAATAAAGGCTCCTTAATCCAAAATTTACTAAAAATCCCAATTCATATTCGCTCACCTTTAAATAATGTAATATTTGTTCTTCATCTCTGAAGCAGTTAATTTTGGTGGCCTTAATCTCTAAGATAATTTTATCTTCGATAAGAAAGTCGGGCACATAGCACCCCATTATCTTGCCAGTATCCTGAGAATAAATATCAATCTTAGGTTCCCATAAGTATTTTATACTCACTAAGCCAAATTTTTCATTCAATAACCGCTGATAAACAACTTCTTTATGGTAGGGACCATAATTATTATAAATATCCAAACACAAACCTACGATTTTGTAGCTTAATTCCTTATGTAAAAGCTCCATATTTTTATTTACATACCAAAGTATAGCATATATTTCTAACAAAATAAACAAAAGTCCCCCGATTCATTAGGGAGACTTTCGTGAAAATTAGTCAAAAAATTCGTGATAATCCGTTAGATATTTATCTTTTTCGCGTACTCTGCTATATACGGCATTTCCCAGTATTCGCCGTTAATAGCTTTTAATAATCCCAACAAGCTCATTATGATAATGGCAATCGCGCCCAAAGGAGCTAAAATCCAGCCGATAACCGGAATCATGCCGATAACCATATTAATTACCCCGGCAATCAATAATATCAAAGCTTGTTTGCCGTGGAATTTGCAGAATTGGCTTTTAGGCTTCAAAAGCAAAGGTAAAACGCAAAGAATGCTGATGTAGCCGATAGCGGCCAGCACTTTGTTTTCCTCAATGTCTTTTTTGACCTGAGGATCATTGACATTTGGTAATGGCATAAGTTTTAAGTTAATTAGTTAATTGGTTTATTGATTAATTTATAAATCAGTAACAATCAAAATTTAAAACGCCAAACCTACAGTGTAAGTTTAGCGTTTAGGAGTTTGCGCTTGAAACTATCAGCATAATAAGCCCCCTTCAGCAGGCCAAAACTTCCCATAATTCCTGGGCTCGATTCAATGCAGCATTGTAACGATCAAGCTTTCCCCCTTTTTTTTCGCACTTTTGACAGTGCTTATTGAAAAGATCAAGGTCATCCTTAAAAGCATCAATCATCACTTTAAAGTCCTCTAGCCTTTTTTGGCTAAGCGGATCGGGTTCGGCAGACTGAAAATTGTCCTCGAGTTCTGACCGAACATCGTTGACTGTTTCCATGTTTTCATCAAGTTCATCCCTCAAGCAACCCGTACGGCAATTAAACTTTTCCATCATGACTACCTCCTTTTATTGGGTTACTGCTTCCTGAATTTATAATACCACAGAATTAAAAATAATCCCAAGTTTTAGGCTCGGGATTATTTCTATTATATTTGATCTTATAACCACTGTTTAATTTTTCTTTTGGCTTTTTGCCAGGCGACCTTGGGGTCGCGCTTTAAATAGGTAAAAAAATTATTAAAATAGTATTTAAATCTGACCCAGTCAAATTTATAAACCGGGCTGGGATTTCTGGTACAATTGGACATACAGTAAACATAGTTGTTTTTCAGGACTTTCTCACGAAAATCAACGGCTTTGTCATTATTAAAAATGGCTGGTAAATCTTCTTTGAGTAAATTGCCCAAAACTAAATTAGTCATGCAACAAAACATCAGATTGCCGAAATGATCAACGAAAATATTAGTCCAGGGCAAGCGACACATACCACAGGCCATTTTTTCTTTTTGTTCAATATAAATATTTTTAACGCCTAATTTTTGGCAGTAAAATTCATAGAAATGAAGTAAACCTTCAACAATTAAATTTTCCTCATATTTTTGGGCAGTCTCCAAGGCTTTGCTGATTTCCTGTTCTACAAGTTTAGTATCTTTTTCTAAATTACAAGCGTCAAAAAAGAAACGGATCTTATCCACGCCCAGGTTTTTACCTAATTCAATATAATCTGCCATCTGTTTGATATTATCCGGCAAAATAACGAAACTGATTGTTACCTGTAAGGGACTATTAGTACTTTTTCTTAAAGCCAAAGTATTTTTTAAATTTTCAATTACTTTCTCCCATTTGCTGTAACGGTTAATTTTTTCATGAGTTTCCTTATCAGCGGCATTCAAGGAAAAATTTACAAAGTCGCCGTGCTTAACAAAAAGATCCTGCCAATAGGAATCAAAAGCCAGACCGTTAGTCATGAAGCTAACTTTGACTTCAGGATTTTTCGCCAAAGCCAATTCAATCAGTTCTTTGGTATCTTTAATTACTGTCGGTTCCCCGCCCTGAATTATAATCTTTTTAACAGTCGGGTAAATCGCTGCCAATTTTTCGCGCCAAACAACAGGATCAATACTGATTGTATAGTCCTTTTGATAGCACATGGTACAGCGGATATTGCACTGGTATCCCAGCTCAATATGCAGTTCTTCAATTTTCTCGATTGGCACGATATTTTGAGTCATTTTATTACTAATTTTAGCGAGAAATTAAGTAGATATAAATGATTATATCATATTTTTAACGTTTTGTCAACATGGTATAGTTAGCCAAATATAAAAGGGACGAGTGCTCGTCCCTTGGTTGTTCATTTAGCTTCCCCCTGTTCCATAAGATTGACGAATTTCGGAGTGATTCTGACCGCAAGCCAGAAAGTTCCGATAATTATTGCCAGGGAAATCAGGCAAAAATCGGGAGGAGATTCAATTAGTTTATCAAGCAGTCCGGATTCTAACATATTCCCAAAAGGCAATGCCATAAAAAAAGAAAATGTTACCGGC
>JAPLYC010000087.1 GCA_026395755.1 Candidatus Parcubacteria bacterium
ACGGCGCTGTCTCGATTATAATAATTTTTAATTCTTTGTGCTACAAACTGGGAATTGGCAATGAAATGATCAACCCGTTGTGAAGCCAGCTGATCCCAGACTCTGAGTTTATTCAGGAAAAATGGCAGGATATGTTTGACCAGTCTGCCTTTTTTAATTTCTTTGGCATAGGAATGAGCTTCGCTCCAGAGGTAGCGGGTGGGAGTATGGCAGTAGCAAATATGCAAAGTTTGCGGATGAGTAATGACACCTTTGATTAAAGCAGAGGATGAAGAAATGACAACATCGTAATCACTTAAATTCAGCTCTTCAACTGCAGTCGGCATCAGAGGTAAAAACCAGCGTATTTTTGATTTGGCCCAGGGCATCTTTTGTAAAAAAGAAGTTTTAACTTCTTTATCAGAAAACCCGGTCAGCGTCTTTGGATCATGGACTAAAGTGTAAATAGGCGCTTCCGGATAAAGCTTGGTCAATGCCAAAAGCACCCGCTCTGCGCCGCCGGCTTGGTTTAGATAATCGTGGAGTAAAGCTACCCTCATAATGTTACAAATCTACGAATTAGCTACGAATCTACTAATGTTAGTAATATCCTTATTTTAGCTTATTTTACGATTGATTTCAAGTTTTTGGGGTATTAAAAAAACAGCCGTAAGATTGGCTGAATTTTCGTGATTCGTTTATCGGTATCGATAGGCGTTACGTTCTACGGATTACGTATAGCGTGACGTCAACCGTATAACGATTATCGAAACGCATATCGAAACCGTATAACGATAGACGTTCTTTAAAGTGCTTGTCTTTTGGGGAATAAAACCACTTTGGGAGTTTTTAGCAAAATCTGCAGATCCAGCCAGATTGACCAATTCTCAACATAATAAGTATCAAGCTGAATTTCTTCTTCAAAGCTTAGGTCAGAACGTCCGGAGATTTGTGCCAGGCCAGTGATTCCGGGTTTAATATCCATGACCCGTCGATGATAGCCCTGGTATTGGGCAACTTCTTCAGGTAAATGAGGCCGTGGTCCAACAAGGCTCATTTTGCCGGTGAATACTAAAAATAATTCCGGCAGTTCATCAATGCTGAATTTGCGGATAAATTTACCGACACGGGTAATGCGCGGGTCGTCTTTGAATTTAGTTAGGGGACTGTCTTTACGCAAGTTTAATTCCAGCATTTCCTCAGAGTTTTTTAAGGAATCGGTTTTATCGTACATAGAACGAAATTTGAAATAGCGGTATGGCTTGCCATTTTGACCCATGCGTAAAAGCGGGGAGCCGTCGTCTTTGCGTTTGAAAAAGACCGGGCCCTTGGAATCGACTTTAATCGCAATGGCTGTAATTAAGAGAATCGGAGAAATCAGAATAATTAAAATTAGGGAACAAATAAAATCAAACAGGCGTTTATAAATTCGGCCCCAGCCTTCCAGTTTGGTTTTTTGCAAAGTAAAAATCGGCAAGCCGGCTAAAGTATCGATTTCCAAGCGGGTTGTTTTAGTCTGGTAAATATCAGCGGAAAATTTAAAGACAATATGATGAGCTTCGGTAAAAGTTATGATATCCAGGGTAATTTGTTTGGCTAAATCAGGGTCAGCCACGATAATTTCGTCTATTTCAATGTCTGCATGAAGATTTAATATTTCATTTTGAATTTCTTCGTTAAATGTGGGATAGATTTTAATTATTTGGTAACCGATTACGGGATTTTGCCTGATATGGTCAATAATGACGGCGGTAATATCATGATTGCCGATAATGATATTTTTCTTGGCGCCGACTCCGCGTTTAAGCAGCATTTTTTGGATTTTATAAATTAGCAGACGGCCGAGGGTGACGTATAAAATTGAAAAGCCCCAGGCAGCTAAAATAATAAAACGCGAAGAAAAAAGTTCGCGCTTTAAAAAGATGGCCACAATGATGGCTAGAATTCCCGTGGAGCAGGCCAATAAAATTTTGGAAAATTCTCGGCTGAATTTGCGGCGTTCGATGCGGTAGAGTCCTGCCAGGGCGAAAATAATGACCCAGACTACGGCCACTAAAATAATATAGCTGACAAATTGTCTGATAGTTAAGGTATAAATAACCGGCCTGATATCTGTCACAAAAGAGCCGACGCGCAGATAATAAGCTGACAGGCCGGCGAGGACAAGCATGATAAAGTCTAGCGGGACTAATATAATAGTGAAGATTAAGGCAGTGCGTTTCATTGAGTTCCATTTATAATTTAAGGGAACCTTAAAAAAGATCCCCTCGAGGTATTTTAGCTAAATATCCAAATAAGCATAAGCCGGATTTTGTCCTCGACTTACCCAAGAGATTAATCCTGAGCTTGTCGAAGGATGATCATCTATCTAGGCCATAAGTTACCCAATGGCTCAAGCGGACTACTTGTCTTATTGTTGTATGGTTCGACTATGCTCACCATGACAACAATAGTTTGTCCTTGCTTCAGGTAGAGTTTACCGCGGCGACTCCATTGCTGGAGGCCGATTTTCGTAGCCTTTTGTCTCGAGAACAAAAAACACCGAAATTCTTTTCATCTTTGGCCCACCTTGGCACAAGGCTTCGGTGAGTTAGTATTGTTTCTGTGGCACTGGTCCTCTTTCAATATTGCTATTAAAAGGGCGGGCATTACCCGTTACCATTCCCGCGAAGCGGGATGAAGTCCGGACTTTCCTCTCTCCTTCACTCCTTGCGGAGCTACGGGGAGCGATCATCGCTTATTTGGATATTTAGCTATCTCTGAAAGATTCAGAGATAGTAATGATATTTTACTATTAAATAACGTTTTTGTCAAGGGTTTTTAGACGCTGACGCCGATTAATTCTTTGACTTCTGCAATTGTTTTCCGGGCAACTTTGCTGGCTTTTTTCGCTCCATCTTTAAGGACTTTTTCCAGATAAGCCGGTTTGGCTAATAGCGCTTTCTTTTTCTTGCGATAATCTGCAAATGAATCACTGATAAGTTTAGCCAAGGTTTCTTTGAGTTCAGAATATTTAATCGTCTTAGCTTTGATGGCGCCGTTAAAATACTCAACTTGTTGCGGAGAACCAAATTCAGCCAGTAGGGTCATTAAGTTGGTTACGCCCGGAGGCAAAGTATCTTCTGTGCCCATACCGGTTGTTGCGCCTTTTAATTTTTCTAAAATTACTTCAGGTTCATCGCTAAGGGCAATATAATGTTTGGAGCCTGCGCTTTTAGACATTTTTTTCTCTGGTTCAACTAAAGACATGACTTTGGGAATATGGGTTAATAGCGGTTTGGGCTCAACGAAATACTGGCCGTATTTATTATTAAACCAGCGGCTTATGTCGCGGGTAATTTCCACATGCTGAACCTGGTCCTGCCCCACAGGAATTAAATTGGCGTGATAAAGCAAAATATCAGCCGCCTGTAAAACCGGATAGTCAAAAAGCCCCATATTGATATTGGCAGCTTGTTTGGCTGATTTATCTTTAAATTGAGTCATCCTTTCCAGCTCAGATACAGGAGTTAAAGTATTAAATATCCAGGCTAATTCTGTACATTCGGGGACGTCTGTTTGATTAAAAATTACACTTTTTTTCGGATCTAACCCTGCTGCTAAGTAAGATGCTGTCAAATCTAAAATTTGGCGGCGTTTTTCTTTGGGGTCGTAATTTTCCGTAATTGAATGATAGGTGGCCAGAAAAAAATAGCACTGATACTGATCCTGAAGCGCTACAAAATTTTTAACTGAACCCAGATAATTGCCCAGATGTAATTCTCCCGTCGGCTGGATGCCTGAAAGGATAATTTGTTGGTTTGTTGTTTTCATATACTTAAATTTTACTAAGATAATCGGTTTATGTAAATAGTTGGATTAAAGATGGCCCTGAACCAATCCCGCGTAGTGGGATGGTTCAGGGCTTGTTTAGCTGCCCCAGCCGCGCGTC
>JAPLYC010000005.1 GCA_026395755.1 Candidatus Parcubacteria bacterium
TTTTTTCGTTAGGAATTCTTTCGTTAGGAATCCGATTCCCTAGGGCAAGTTAAAAACTATTTAAATATCAAGACTAACGCAAGGGAATCGGATTCCGAAAGTCATTCGGAGGCTAAAGCCTCCTGTAAGTAATTAAAATGACCATTTTGGTGTATATTCTTCAGTCGCTGAACTGAGATCCTGCACATACCCGTCAAACCCCAATTCATTATAATTACCTTTAATTTCATCGTATTCTTCTTGATTTAATTTGCGGTTAATCTCGGCATTATCCTTGGCCTTAAACGCAGGGTAGTACTGCGCCAGCAAACTAACCCAAACTTTGGTGCCAAAATTATCTTTAATGGCTTTAAGTACTTTTTTAGAATCATCAATGTGACCGGGTAAGACCATGTGCCTAATGATTACTCCTTTTTTTATTAAACCCTGTTCATCAATTTCAATTTCAGGAACCTGACTGACCATTTCTTTAATCGCGGCTAAAGCAATGGGGAAGTAATTTGGCGCTTGTGAATATTTCAAGGCCAAATCATTATCCGCATATTTCAGATCAGGCAAATAAACGTCAACTAAACCTTGCAATGACTTTAAAATCTCAGTTTTTTCATAAGCATTGGAATTCCAGATGATTGGTAAGCCTAATTGTCTCTTAATTTCCGGCAGTAACTTAATTAGTAAATGGGAATATGCTGTCGGCGTTACAAAGTTAAGGTTATGAGCGCCTTGCTTTTGTAATTTAAGACATAATTTGTAAAATTCATTCGTATTTATAATTTTACCTTGGCCCAATTGGGAAATCTCATAATTCTGACAATATTCGCATTTAAGATTGCAGTGGCTGAAAAATATCGTACCCGAACCTTTCGTGCCGGAAATACTCGGTTCTTCCCAGTTATGCAGCTGAATATGGGCAATTTTAAAATCAGCCGGCGCCTGGCAGACACCAAAGTTAATAATTCGATCAACATTACAATTATGTGGACAAATATTACATAACATAGGCTCGAAAATTGTGGTATAATATAGATTAAGAAACTACTCAATAATTTAAAACTATGAAAAACAAAATTCTATTTTCAGGTTTATTATTAATCGCAAGTTTAATCTTATCATCAATTCAAGTCTGGGCACAAGAACTGCCGCCGGGAGAATCAATTCCGACCGGGCCTTCTGAAGCTGATATTGCGAATTATCAGCAGGAATTCGGAGTTAACCTTCAAGATGTTGTTCCCAAAGATGACATTATTAAGCCAGTCTTTGAAGAACCGCAAACAGTCCCTGATGAAGTTAAAGAATATGCGACTGATGCTGACCGCAAACAGTCCCTGATGAAGTTAAAGAATATGCGACTGATGCTGATATGATGCCGATTTACTGTAATATGGCTAAATATAAAACCGGCCCGTTTTTTGGCGCTTTGGTAGCGATTGATAAAATCGTACTACCCGGCATCGAAAAGGTCAGAGCCTTAGGAATTACAGTAGATATGCCGGATATGGCTGCAATCAAATCCGGAGGCCAGCAACGATTGGATGCGGTTTGTAATGCTGCCACCGTTGCCGAAGCAGATGCCAAAATTCGCGAACTGGATGCCTGGGGTCAAAATGAAGCAACCACTAAATTAGAAACATTAAGAACAACCGTGGAAACAGAAATTGCTAAAAAATCAGCGGATTTTCAAAAATTAATTCAAAGCGAAGTTGATATGGAGTCGGAATTAAAAACTTACGCTCAATCATTGGCAGACGCTAAAAAAACTGAACTTGAAAACGCTGACCCGGAAACTGTAAATATGGGAGCAGTTCAGGCTGAAGTTCGCGCCCAAGTTGAGGCCAAAGCAGCTACATATGTGGCTGACCTAAAAAAGAAAATTCAGGATAAAATCGATCAGATTATGGCCGGTAAAAAAGAAGATTTTCAGGCAGCGGCAGATTATTTTAAAAACATTTCTGCCAAGATAAATGATGAAATCAAAGCTCAGTTGCCTGCCTATGATCAATATAAAACCGCCGCCTTTATGGCCCGCAAAGATTTAATTTTAAAAATAGTTGATAAAAATATCGCTGACGGCATTACTCAATTACAGGCAGCTAAGGCGGAAATAGATGAAGCTAAAAAGGATAATCCTGATATTGAAAGCGTTGACCAGCTAATTGCCGATTTACAGGCTGACAGAGGTGCTTTAGCGGCTAAGCTGGAAACTGCGGCAGCAGTTGGCGAAGAAAATGGCCTGCAAAATCCTTTAATTGATTTCCGTACCAAATGGGAACAGATCAGAAAAGATATGGCTGATAAAATGGCCTCAACAGTTAGTTTAATCTGCAGTAAAGCCTTGCCGCAATTTAGCGACGGTAAAAATCAGATTGATCAGAACTTAAGTAAACTTGTTGACCTGAACAATAAATGCGCGACTGATAATACTGACCAGTGCCTGAAAATCCGAGAATTTGCTTCACGGTTTGATACCATTATCAATAAACTGACCGGACTTAAAACTGAGATGAACATGGTGGAAAATTCCTGTAAAACTCCGGATAAAGTCGATCGCCAGACATTACTTGATTTATTAAAAAAAATAAAAGCTGACGGACAGGACGCCAAGACTTTTGGCGAAGCTCTGGCAGCGGAAAAAGACAAAGCCATTGCCGAAAGTTTAGCCCAAGTCTGCGGACAGGCATTGCCTCAGATAGAAGCAGCCAAAACAGAAATGGCCAATAATGATGTCCCTGCGTTACTCACTCGCATCAAAGAATGCAAGGTTACCAATCCTGATCAAGATAAATGCGCCCAATTTTCACTATATCAAAGCGAATATAATACCTTTGCCGATCAATATGGTGTATTTATCGCTAGCGTTAGTAATTCAGAATCATTATGTAAAAATGCAAATAATGAAGCTCAATTTGAAGCCTTGCGCGCCAGCTTAAACGACACGAAACTTACCGGTCAAAATTTGCAGGAAACAGCTAAACTTTTAAGATCGTATATGGCTGAAAAAGACAGTGAAAAAATCTATTGCCGTATCGCAATGAGCGCAATCAGCAATGCTGAAAGACCATTAAGCGATGGTTTGAAAGAATTAAGGCGTTATAAGGATGTTTGTAAAAACCGCACTGACGGCGATTGTCCTAAGATTAACAATCTGGCGCCAAAAATAGCTGATATTGAAACCCGAACTGATACTGCCTTAAAAAATTATTATGATATCAATAAAATTTGTAACAATAATATAAATTTGAACAAACCTAGCCAGGCTTTACTTGATGCAGTAACCAGTTTAAAAAATAAGAAGACAAAACTGGCTCAAGATGCCGCTGATTTAGTGGCAAGCATAGAAGAAATAGGCTTTGGCGTCTTAATCCAGGGTGAATCAGCCAGAGAAGATGAACGCAAAGGCAGGAAAGAAATTGTAGCCAGTTGGCGTCCGGCTTATTATGGCGGCGGTGATTTTCTTATGTCAGCCCCGGGTGATTATGCCATGTATGATACTGATTTGGCAGTCAGCGGTACGTATAATATTTGGGTAAGAGACTTGGCCGGCACTGTGAATGCCGGTAAAAGAAGCTTTAGCCTAAATTTAAGCGGCAGAGCCATGGGACCATTTACGGAAAATTCAGCCGGTCAAAGCGCGACTTATCCGCCCGGCGCTTTCTATTGGCATAAAGTCGGCCAGATGCAAATGGATAAAGGCCAATGGCATATAAAAATTTCCAAAACAGGCAATCCCGGTGCTGATGTTATTATTGATGCTATATTTTTAACCACCACAGATCAGGTTCCTCCGGAAAAATAACCTTTTATTTACCAACTAATTTAAAATATATGAAAAAGCAAATGAATAAAAAACCGGCTAAAGCGAACTTGGAGCAAATCATAGCCGAAACGAAGCAGCAGGGGATTGCGCCAGTCATTATTATCATAATTGTTGTCGCAATAATAGCATTGGGCACTGCAGGTTACTTTATTTTCAAAGGTAAATCCGGTGTGCCTGGCCAGCAGGTTAAGCCAATTACTGATCCTGAGCAGGCTTTGGCTGAATTAACGGTTCAAGCTCCGCTATTTGATTTTGTACTGGCGCCTTTAGGAGCTTTAAAAGTCAGTGCTTTTAATTTGTTAATGCCGAACTTACCCGGCAATAACATTTTTCCCAGTTTTAGCACCAATACCAATTTTAATTACAGTGGCGATACCAGTATTGCCATTCCAACTGTGACCATAGATTACACCCCGCCTATTCAAACTACGCCCACAACACCGCCTGCTAACCAACAAGGAGGCCAGCAAACTGATTGTGCTCAATTTGCAGCCGTACCAGCTTGTTCTTATGTAGGCGCACCCGATTCCCAGGGTTATATTGCGTGTAAACAGTGTTATCCCACTAAATAGCTGAATCCTTGACAAACTCTTTTATATGCTGTATACTATATTTAAATGGTTATTTTAACTCAAAACTTAGCGAAATATTCAATAAGTCAAAGTTAAGTCCTTGTATTCGCCAAAAGCGATATTAAGTCGACAAGGCAAAAACCAATTAATTTAAAATTACAAGGGAAACCTTGTCACAAGTACTTACTATGGCTTATTCAAATTATCAAGGCGACAATGGTAGCAGTCCAAGACCGATGTTCGATGTTACTGCATTGAACTTAAAATGCGCTGAATGTGGCGCTCCTATCACTCAGTTGCCTTTCCAACCTTCTGGCGATCGCCCGGTTTATTGCCGTGATTGCAATCGTAACAGAAAGAAATCTTTCACCAGAAACAGATTTTAATCTCTACTGATAAAGATAACAAAGACATCCTCGCAAGGGGGTGTTTTTGTTTATGGCTACTAATTTGCTAATAACTACTAATCTACTAATTAATAACTTGAAGGAATGATTTGAAAAATATTAGTAGATTCGTAGCCAATTCGTAGATTAGCAGTTTTATTTGACTTTCGGTTTTTGTTCGGTATATAATAAAAGGCATTGGGAATTAGGCATTGGATATTTGTACCTTTCTCTAATTCCTAATTCCAAATCCCTAAGACCTTTTTATGCCATTAACCAAGCTCAATCAACCCACCGAAGTCATTACCAAATTCACCAAGAACGGTGCTGAACCACTTCTTTTTAAGTACGCCGGTAAAAAATGGATCGTGGAAAAAATTAACCTGGTTTATGAAAAAAGAACAGGGGACGGTAAGCTGGTTTACTTTTCCGTCACCAGCCAGAACAATTATTTCAAGCTGGTTTTTGAGACGAATAATCTGAGGTGGAGGATTGAGGAAGTGTATTCAGAAGGGTAAAAACGGCTGTCCGGAAATAATTACCGTGGCTTTAGCCGCGCGCGTTCCTAAAACGTCAGTCGTTAAAAGGCAACGAGGCCCGTAACGTTATACGGTAAAGTCTAACAGCTTAAACACGTAACCTATAGACGCCTAACGATACTGGCTTCGTTACCCTAACCTTTTACCGCAATATAACATCCTAAAACCTCATATAACCAATTAACTAATGAACCACTTCATCCTCCACCTAGACATGAACTCCTACTTCGCCTCCGTAGAACAGCAGGCTAATCCTTTTTTGCGCAATAAGGCTGTTGGTGTGGTTGCCTATATGTCTCCAAATGGCTGTATTATCGCTTCATCCAAGGAGGCGAAAAAGCTGGGCATTAAAACCGGGTGCCTGGTTAAGGACGCCAAAAAACTTTGCCCGGAGGTGGTTTTAATCGAAAATGAGCCGGCTAAGTACCGATCTACGACTGAAAGGATTTTCAGTATTTTCAGCG
>JAPLYC010000115.1 GCA_026395755.1 Candidatus Parcubacteria bacterium
TTACCAGCAATGACCGGCTTACCAAATGAATTTGCCTCCAGATATACAATACCAAAGACCTCCACATCACTGCCAATCTGCCTGGCAGGCATGATAAAGACATCTGCCATGTCATAGTAAGACGGCAAATTAGTATCAGGAATATCTTCGCAAATAGTCACATGATCCAATACTTGTTTTTGAATGGATAGAACCTCCAAATCATCAAGATATCTTTTGCCGTTACCTACCAAAAGATAAACTAAATTCGGCACTTTTTCAATTACTTCAGGCAAAGCCTCAATTACTTTATCAAATCCCTTGCGCGGAACCATGCGCCCGACTGAGAGCAAAACTTTCTTGCCGTGCAATTCCAGCTCGGTTTTAAGTGCCTGCCTTTCCGCCGGAATTAAATCTTCAGGCTTTATATTAGGACAAGGATAAACAATGGTAATTTTATCCGCAGAAATCCCCAGTTTCAAAACCTCATTTTCAGTAAACTTGCTGTTAACGATAATTGCCTTGGCTTGATTCAAAATTTTCAGCAACCAGTACTTTTTCCAGGCTGTTTTTTGCGCAGCTAAAAGGTCATAACCGTGCAGACTGACAATGTATGGCAATTTTAACATCAACGCAATATAACCCATAGGTAAAACATGGGAAATTAAAATCTGTTCAATCTTTTCCTGGCTAATTACTTTCTTTGCCTGGCGTAAAGTTCTTAACCAAGCGGGCCAGAAAAATTTATTAAAAAGTCGCGCTCTGATTATTTTATAATTTTGCTTATGGTCAAAATGTTCAGAACCCTCCTGTTTGTTCGCCAATACTACAATTTTACCAAAATCCAAATTACGGCAAAGATTGCTTAAGTACGTTGCCACTCCGCCCTTTTGCGGCGGAAAATCAATGGTGATATCTATGGATTCGACTAAGCTCACCATGACACAAGAGGGGGGGTCTTTACGCTAACCTCTCAAAGTCTCCTCCTCACTCGGCACAGCCTTTTTAAAAATAGCCTGCCATAAAAATTGTACATCTTCCCTGGTAAAACCTTTTATTAAATACATAATCCCCAGATAAACAATGGCGCCGATAATGATCAGAATCACAAAATTAAATCTCGCTTTTAAAAATAAAATCAGAGCGGCCATAATCAAGGAAGAAAAAATTGACTTGGCTGATTTAATGGCCAAATATCTGGCGTCATATTTAATAATCTTTGGCGCCTGTCCCAGGTTTAAAATAAATAATGCCGTCAAACTGGTCAAAGCTGCCAAAGCCGCACCCACATGCTGATATTTAGGAATCAAAATTAAATTTAAAATGATATTTAAAACCATAGTCAGGCCCATATTGAAAGTATTCCTGGCTTGTCTGTCACAGGCGTTTAAAAGTGAGCCCACGGGATAATTTAAAAATATTGGGATAACAGCTAGGATAAAAATCTGTAAAGCTAAAATCGAAGGCTGAAATTCTGCGGTATATAATGACAAAATTATTTTATCAGCCAAACAGGCAATGCCGACCGTGGCCGGCACAGACAAAATAATCAGCAGATACATGGCCTTGTCAAAAATCAATCTTAACTTTTCTTTATTATTAACAAAGCAATCACTCATAGCCGGGTAAATCGCGGCCGCAAAAGCCGCCGGCACAAACTGAAAAGCATAAGTAATTTTATAGGGCACGGAATACCAGCCCAAAGCCTGATCGCCAATCAGCACTGAAAGTAAAATCTGATCAATATAACTGTAAACCCTGACAAAAATTCCGGCCAGGGCAAAGGGCAAGGCGATCTTAAATAAAGTCCGTAAAATCGATTTATCCCAAATCAGCTTAAGATTAAACTTCAATTTAACTTTTAACAAAATCAAGGAGTACAAAAAATTAAAAGTACTGCCGGCCAAAAGCGCTAGGACTAAAATATATAAAGGAAATTTCAGATAAATGCCGACTAAGCCCACAGCCAGAATTACAATCTGATTAATGGCAATGCCAATCGCCTCATATTTCAAATTCTGGTAAGCGCGGAAAACCGCAAAAAAAGCCAAGGTAAAAGAATCCAAAACCATTACCAGTCCGGCTAAATAAACCATGGTCTGACTGATTGCGGGTTTGCCCAAAAGATTAATCACGACTGCGACTGCCAAATAAGATATAATTGCCAGGACTATTTTAACGGAAATGATATTATTCAAATACTCGTTAGCCCTATCCTTAAACTTGGCTGCTTCGCGGGTTAAAACACTGGACAAACCAAAGTCGATAAACACGGAAAAAATAGTGGTCAGGGAAATGGCAAAGGTGTAAACGCCGATGTCATTAGCGCCGATAAAACGGGCAACCAGGGTAAAATAAACAAAAGCAAATAGCTTCTGGAAAATATAAGCTACGGTTAAAAATGTCGTATTTTTGGCTATACTTTGCGCTTGAGGACTCATATATTACAAAATTAACAGGATTCCCCTATCTAAGCTTATTTTAGCATAAAAATTTAAAATTACCAACAAAAAAACAAGCAGTATCGTCATTCAGAGCCCTTCGACTCACTTCGTTCGCTCAGGGCTCTGGATGACTGCTTGTTTTTTTAAATCCCCTCTTTCCCAAATTCTTCTAAAAGCTCCTTCTGCCGTTTATTTAATTTATCCGGAGTCTTCACTATCACTTCAACCAGCTGATCGCCCCGGCCATAATGCTGAAAGTGCGGCACGCCTTTGCCGTGTAAGGAAAAAATCTTGCCGGATTGCGTGCCTGACGGGATTTTCAAGTCCACTTCACCATCAATTGTTTTAACTATAATTTTGCCGCCCAAGGCTGCCAAAGAAAAAGATATTTCTGCTTGAGTAATAATAGTGTCGCCTTCGCGTTTAAAATCAGGATCGGATTTAACATGAATATGAATATATAAATCACCTGTCTTACCGCCTTTGATGCCGGCTTCGCCATTGCCGGTCATTTTCAGACTCATGCCATTATCCATCCCGGCCGGAACTTTAATATTAATTTGGACTTTTTCTTTACTGCGGCCCTGGCCGTCGCATTTAGAACAATTTTTCTCATTAGACTTGCCTTCGCCCTGGCATTCTGAACAAACAGCCATTGTCTGGATATTGCCTAAAATAGTTCTCTGTACTTTACGGACTGACCCCTGGCCTTCGCAAGCTTTGCAGGTAACAATTTTTGTGCCCGGTTCTGCGCCATTACCATTACAATGCTCGCAAGTAACCAATTTGATCATTTCGACTTGCTTATCTACGCCAAAAACCGCATCTTTAAAATCTAAATATAAATCAACTTCAATATCGCGTCCGCGCGTGGTTGCCTTACGCCTGCGTCCGCCTCCGAATCCAAAGCCGCCGCCAAACATATCACCCAAAATATCTCCCAGGTCGCCCATGTCAAAGTCAACATTGCTGTAAGAACCGCCGCCCTGACGCGCCTGGCGCATAATGTCCTCCCAGCCCATTCCCCCGCCAAAACCGCCCTGCTGGTTAAAATCAGAGCCAAACTGGTCATACTGCTGGCGCTTCTCGTCATTACCCAAAACCTGATAGGCTTCATTAATTTCCTTAAATTTTTTTTCATCTCCGCCCGGTTTATCAGGATGAAAAAGATGGGCCTTTTCCCGAAAGGCTTTTTTAATTTCTTCTTTAGACGCGGTTTTTACTACGCCGAGTATATTGTAATAATCTTTGGACATGTATTGACAAAAATTAAGTTTAGGTGTAAATATATAGTATTGCTAAAATTTTTTTGGAGAAAAAGGAGGGAAAGAAAATGGAAGCATCTGATTTTGACCAGTTACCGAAACCACTGCCCATATTCCCAGATGTAAGATCTGCCGAGATCCGGGACAGGATAAACCAAACCTTAGAGCCGTTTCAGCCCATATTATTGCCTCCCCGAACGCCTCTGGCAATCTACATCACATACATGCTTCTGGAACTGACAATCGCCGGTATTTTGGATTCAAACTCCCTAAAGGAGCACATCCAGAGCGAAAAAGATCCCTTTGATGAAGAAGCTTATAACAGAGCGCTTGCCTTTGTCTTTGACCTCTGCGAAACCGGAGGCAAAAATATCACAAGGCTCAACCTCAAATTCGACTAAAAGTCCCAATCTGGGCCGACCCCTCAAAAGGTCGGCTTTTTTTATTTATCCGACTCCTTCATCCCCTTAGCCCTGAAACTCTGTTTAATTTCATCAAGGAATTCAGGGTTCTTATCAAAGTCTAATTTAGTTCCTTTAAAAATATCCCTCAAATACTTTTCAACCGACCTTTCAATAGATAAAAAATTCTCCGGACCGCCGGCGACCATGCCCTGTTTGTTCCAAATTTTCAAAGTTGAAGCCACATCCTCAAATTCTTCGCCGGGATTAATCAAGACCAGATCATCAACCGGCGGTTTTTCTCCGCGCGCTTTGGCCAGCTGGAAATTTTCCTGTTTTTTCCTGACCTGATCTTGCTTATGCCTAAATTCGGATGAACCCGAAGTAATCAAGGTCACCTGATAACCTTTTTTAAGGTCGCTTTCATTTGGCTCTTTTTCCACCCCGATACCGCGGCGTCTATTCGTCAGCTCCAAAATCGCGTCAATCTTATTGATAATATCGTCATCAACTGTCGCCTTACTGATATCAAA
>JAPLYC010000065.1 GCA_026395755.1 Candidatus Parcubacteria bacterium
AATACGAGCTGGCCAATCTGGAGTTAAATAAGTTGTGATGCTTGGAAGTATTTTCATTTTTAATGCAATAGTCCCGCCAATTCTCGGGCGGGACTATCAGATATTTATAAAGTGTAATTATAGTAACAACCCTACGATCAATAAAGCAACCCTTCGACTCGCTTCGCTCGCTCAGGGCAGGCAATCCCATTAAATTAGAAGAGCAACAATGAGTAAAGCCACAATATTCAAAATCTTGATCATTGGGTTAATTGCCGGACCAGCAGTATCTTTGTATGGATCACCAACAGTATCGCCGGTAACAGCAGCCTGATGAGCAAAAGAGCCTTTGCCGCCGAAATTACCTTCTTCAATATATTTCTTGGCATTGTCCCAAGCGCCGCCGCCAGATGTCATGGAGATAGCGACAAATAAACCGGTAATGATTGCGCCAACCAATAAACCGCCCAAGGCCGGAATGCCTAACCCGGGCATAAAACCGACAATAATTGGAATCAGAACCGGAATCAATGCCGGTACTATCATTTCCTTAATCGCAACTTTGGTGACAATATCTACTGTTTTGCCATAATCAGGTTTTTCCGTGCCTAGCATAATGCCGGGCTTTTCTTTAAACTGCCTGCGCACTTCTTCTACTACTGAACCGGCTGCCTTACCCACTGCCTGCATGGCCATGGCGCCAAAATAATAGGGCAATAAACCGCCGATAAATAAACCAACTAGAACTTTAGGGTCATTAATCGCAAAAACATATCCGGTTCCTAAGGCATGAGTAAAATCTGCAAATAAAACCAAAGCTGCCAAAGCTGCAGAAGCAATCGCATAGCCTTTAGTCACTGCTTTGGTAGTATTACCAACTGCGTCTAAAGGATCAGTAATATCTCGAACCTCTTTAGGTAATTCCGCCATTTCCGCAATACCGCCGGCATTATCAGTAATCGGACCGTAAGAATCAATGGTTACGATTATGCCTGCCATAGATAACATGGACATGGCGGCAACGGCAACGCCATAAATATCAGCCAGCCAATAAGCAAGCAAAGTTGCGGCGCAGATTAAAATAATCGGCCAGGCAGTTGACTTCATGGACACGGCTAAACCAGTAATAATATTGGTGCCGTGACCGGTCTGAGAAGCAGCGGCAATATCTTTCACGGGTTTGTATTGTTTAGCAGTATAATATTCTGTAATCATGACCATCGCGCCGGTCACAACTAAACCAATTAAAGATGCTAAATATAAATTAAGAGCATTATATTTATCATTAGTGCCCAGTAGCCACATGGTAACGGGATAAAAACCAATGGCAGCAACCACTCCGGAAGCAATTAAACCTTTGTATAAAGCTGCCATGATATTTTTCTTAGAACCTAAGCGAATAAAAAAACTGCCGACGATCGAAGCAATGATGGACACACCGCCTAAAACCAAAGGATATAAAATAGCATTTTCCCAACCGCCAAATAGTAATGAACCCAATAGCATGGTAGCAACAGCGGTTACGGCATAAGTTTCAAATAGGTCAGCAGCCATACCAGCGCAATCTCCGACATTGTCACCCACATTGTCAGCAATAACAGCCGGGTTGCGAGGATCATCTTCGGGAATACCGGCTTCAACTTTACCGACTAAATCAGCGCCTACGTCAGCCGCCTTGGTAAAAATACCGCCGCCTAAACGGGCAAAAATTGAAATTAAAGAACCGCCAAAACCCAAACCGATTAAAGCCTGCACATCTTTAAAAATCAGCCAAAAAATCGAAACGCCCAATAAAGCCAGCCCCACCACTAAAAAGCCGGTGACTGATCCGCCCTTAACTGCAACTCCCAAAGCAGCCTTTAAACCGCTTCTGGCGGCTTCAGCTGTTCTGACATTGGCGCGCACTGAAACATTCATGCCGATATAACCGGTTGCTGCTGATAAAATTGCACCCAATAAAAAGCCGACTCCAGTTTTCCAGCTTAACAGCAAACTTATTAAAATAAATAAAACAACAGCGACAATCGCAATAGTTTTATATTGGCGATTTAAATATGCGCTGGCACCTTCCTGAATTGCCTTGGCAATCGCCTGCATCTTCTCATTGCCGGCCGGCATTTTTAAAACCACTTTAATTAAAATTAAGCCATAAATCACAGCCAGTAACGCTGCAACCAAGGCAAAGATCAATCCTGATGACATAAGATTTTTAAATTAGGAATTAGGTATTTGGAATCGGGAATTAAATATTGGTAATTACTCATATTGCTAATTCCCAATTCCGATTTCCCAATGCCTTTATATTAAATAAAAAAAAGCTGACAACTGCCAATTTCCTTTCACTTATCATTTTATCTTTTTTGGGGCATAAGTGTCAACTTCAAAATTAACCTAATTGGCGAAAAAATCAAGTCCTAATTACCTAAGAATTTTATCTAATTTAAGCAAAAAAAAACTGTTTTCCTTTGACCAAAATTCCAAATTTTGCTATTATCAATTATATAATTTCATTTTGCTCTTAAAGGCATTTTTTATTTGCCTGACACCAGACACAATTAGCTAAGATAAGCCAATAAATGCCTGGCATCTTGAAAAAAGGAACAAATTTATTAATCAGTCAATCAAAAGCTTTGCCGTTAGATTACTGATCAACATTATCAAAGGCTTTAGCAGTTTAATAAAGTCCTTTTTTAATTTACTGTTTAAGGCGCTAAAATACCCGTTGAGAGTTTGCGCCCTTCTTTTTCGCTTTGTCATTATCCAGTTATATAAACTTTATTACTGGCTCAGAAGATATAAGCGCTTAATTTTCCCTACGGAAAAAATCAAGCCTGTTTATATTTTTATTAACCGCTATATTTCTCAAATTGTCATAGTCACCCTGGTTTTCTTAATCAGCTTTGGTAACCTTTTCACCAGTGAAACCAAAGCTGAAAATTTCGGCGATCAAAGTTTATTATTTACTCTGGCCAGCGGCAGTGATTATGAAGGCATGTACGTTGAAGAGGGATTAATTTCAGCTGAACCCCAAATTAATAGTTATTTATCCAGTGAACAGGTTTCTTTAGCCCCGGATAATACGGTAAAGCCGGAAGAAACTAATTCTTTAACTTTTACCAGTGATAGCGGTGCCTTGGTTAAGCCGGAAATTCCATCATTGGAAGCGGCCATGCCGACTCGCACTAATATTATTGAATATACTGTTAAGGATGGCGATACGATCGGTACCATCGCTCAAAAATTCGGCCTTAGTCAAAATACGATTTTATGGGAAAACAATTTGACCGCCAGAAGCTATATTCAGCCCGGACAAATTTTAAAAATTCTACCAACTAACGGGATTTCTTACAGCATTGTTAAGGGGGATAATCTCGGAAAAATCGCCCAAAAATTCAATTCCGAATCAAGTAAAATCATTGAATTCAACCGACTTAGTGATGAATCAGATATTCAGGTCGGCCAAGTCCTGATCATTCCCGAGGGAAAACCCTATGCGCCTCCGCTTGTCATCAAGCCAAAACTGGCGTCAATCAAACAAATCTTTCAGCAGCCAATTTCAGAAGAAGTCAGTGATTCTGGAACCGGCAAACTATATTGGCCCAATGGCTGTCATACCCTGACCCAATATTTTAACTGGCGCCATGTTGGGCTGGATATTGCTTGTCCCAAAGGTACTCCTATCCATGCGGCTGAAGACGGCGTAGTCTATAAAGTTGCTTATCTTAATACGGGATATGGCCACCATGTATTTATAGACCACGGCAACGGTAAAACCACCAGGTACGGCCATATGACCACTATTTTTGTCAAAGAAGGCGAAACTGTCAAACGCGGACAAGAAATCGGGCTCGAAGGCTCGACTGGCATGTCTACCGGCCCTCATTTACATTTTGAAGTTAGAATAAATAACAAACCCTACAATCCTCTCAACTATCTTCGCTAAATAATATAAAAAACTCCCGCGCAGCGCGCGGGAGTTTTTGTTTCATATTTAATTGATCTGATTTTGATCTCGATAATGAGCCAATGACCTGACACCTAGCTCAGCCTGACGATTTTGCTGTTTGAAAAGCTCCTCAAACCTAGAACTAAATTTTTGCTTTAAAAATTTCAAGTCAGTCTGACTCAAAAAATTATCAAAATGTTTATTTTTCATCTCCGCGTTTAAAGCTTCCAATTTTCTAATCAAACCTTGTTTTTCTTCAATTGACATGACCGCATTTTCAACCAGGACTAACTCCCTGGCCAAAGCAACCCTGATATTAGTAACAATATTATTTTTCTCTCGTTCAATATCTTTCAAATCAATTTCCGCCCATATATTCCGCCTTTGTTTTTCCGGCAAAAGCAAGGTTTCAATATTATCCAGCGCAGGCGCAAAAACATTGATATCAAGTTCCCGTTGCTTTGATGATTTTTCCAGTCGTAATAAAATCTCCTTTTCAGCGCTTGAAAGAGCAGGAATTTTTTGTTCTTTTGGCGTCTGATAGCGTTCAATCTGATCTTCCTCGGCGGGTAAAAATGAGCCCAGTTGTTCAGACATAATTTTAAATTTTAATAATTTAACGACTAAGCCTGTATTGCAGGGCCTCGGCCAAATGGCTTATTTTAATTTTAGCATTTTGGTCCAGATCCGCAATGGTCCTGGCCAATTTTAAAATACGGTGGTAGGCCCGGCCAGAAAGATGAAATTGATTAACCGCTGACTTTAAAAGCTCGGAACTTTCCGTATCAATCTGGCAAAATTCCTTGATTTCCTGAGGGCGCATTTCACCATTATATAAGATGGTAAAATTTTTAAATCTTTGCAGCTGGATTTCCCTGGCCTGCTCCACCCGCTGACGGATTACATCAGAACTTTCCGCCACTACCGCCGTGGTCAATTGCTCATATTTTAAACGCGGCACTTCAATCTGCATATCTATTCTGTCTATAATCGGGCCGGAAATCTTTTGCTGATATTTTATAATCTGACCGGGTGAACAGGTGCATTGTCGCTCAGGGTCGGAGCTGAAACCGCAAGGACAGGGATTTTGCGCAGCTACCAAAATAAATCTGGCCGGATAAGTCAGCGTTCCCATCACCCTGGAAATATTAATTAAGCCGTCTTCCAGCGGCTGGCGCAAATTTTCCATAACTTGCCTGGGGAATTCGGTGAATTCATCTAAAAATAAAACTCCGCGATGAGCCAGACTAATTTCACCGGGCTTGGGAATGCGGCCGCCGCCGATCAAAGAAATAGCGGAAGCTGAATGATGCGGCGAACGAAACGGCCGCTGGGTAATCAAAGGATAATTCAGGGGTAAAAGACCGGCCACGCTGTAAATCTTGGTCACTTCTAGAATTTCTTCAAATAACAGCTTGGGCAAAATTGAAGACATGGCTTTGGCCAATAAAGTTTTACCAGAACCCGGCGGTCCTGACATTAGCACATTATGCCCGCCTGAAGCCGCTATTTCCAAAGCGCGCTTGGCCAGCTCTTGTCCTGCAATATAGGCCATATCAACTTCAAATTCCTGTTCCTTAACCTCTACCTCATTAGTCTTTTGATAGGGCTCAATTAAATTTTTCCCCATTAAATGATCGAAAATTTCTTTTAAATTGCGCACCGGATAAATGGCCACCCCGTCAATCAGGCTGGCTTCCTGGGCATCAATCCAGGGCAGATACACTTTTTTAAAGCCCTGCTCTTTGGCAAAAATCACAGCCGGTAAAATGCCGTTGGTGTGCCGCAAATTGCCTTCCAAAGAAAGTTCGCCGATAAACAAACAATCATTGAGATTCATTCTTAATTCCAAAGTGTCTAAAATAATACCAACGGCCATGGCCAGATCATAAGCCGGTCCTTCTTTTTTCAAATCAGCCGGCGCCAGATTAATCACAATCTTTTTAGAATACGGGTAATCAAAGTTGCAATTTTTAATGGCCAGCTTCACCCTTAACCTGGCTTCCTGAATAGCAGTATCTCCCAAACCCACTATATGAAACTTTGGCTCACCATTACCAACATCAACCTCAGCCTCCACCAACTGGGGCTTTAAGCCAATGACTGCGACTGAGTTGAGTTTGGTTAGCATGGGTTGGATAATTAGTTTATTTGTTTATAGGTTAATTGGTATATGTATTGTAGTATAAATTGTACAAAAATAAAAACCTGCTGGAATCATAATTTGGTAAATATTGACAAATCAGACTAAACTTGCTATTTATTAATAGAAGGGCAATAATTTATTACCCTTAAAATAGTCTTTAACAAAAAAGGGGGAGGCCATGAGAATAGCCAGATTGAACAGAATTTCTTTTGGGATGATCTTAACTTTGTTTTTTTTCAGCTGTACAAACCAAACCGACTCCAGGTCTTCTAATCCTGGCGGGAATCAAACTTCGCCACGATTTCA
The DNA here is from genome assembly GCA_026395755.1 of Candidatus Parcubacteria bacterium. Classification (GTDB taxonomy): domain Bacteria; phylum Patescibacteriota; class Patescibacteriia; order CAIXNZ01; family CAIXNZ01; genus JAPLYC01. Next base: position 6,378 of record JAPLYC010000065.1, read on the forward strand.
GACATCCAGACAACCGGTCCAAAATTTTCATCCGGCGGCTGATAAAGATTTTCCCGCCTATTTTCCCACAAACATCGGGTCAACTTGGACTTACAAAATTCAAATCGGTGAAGTAGAACCGATCTTTTACAAACAAATCCGCTGGCAAACTTCTTTAGGCGAAACAATAACTACTGCAGCCCGAGGAAGATTTGCGGGGGTTGAAACTGATCCTGCTAAAAAAGAATTTGTCTTAAAAATTAAGCTGGAAGAAACATCCAAGGCCCAATGTGAGCTGGAATATCCGCTCGGCTACAGGCTAAAAGTCATTCGTGACGAACTTGGTGTTTACAAATACACCAAATATCTTTTTTGGGCAATTAAAACCAGAGATGGTTTTCAAGTCATTGAAGTCAATGATATTGTGCCAGATCAAAAACTGATATCCTTTGGAACTGATTCTAGTAGATCAGTTGTCCAAGGCTGTGCTTTAAACCTTAAAATCTTTGCTAAAGAACCAGGCGTAAGCGCTGATATTAGTGCGAATTTTGTTGATAACCTTCTATATATGGGATTTACCCAAATCCCTGGCACAAATCAGCAAGGCCTGCACTACGTCAGGGAAGTAAAGGCTAATAGTCAAAACGAAATGTTTAAATCATCACTAGATTCCGGATTTACCGAAGACATCTACTTTCTGGAAAATATTGGCCTGGCTTATCTGCAACAGAAAATCAATGGCCAAGTCTCCATGACCTGGACACTGATAGCAGAACCAGCTATGACTCAAAACCCAAAATAAGCCTGAGAATCTTCTATTCAAAAGCTCTTGCTACGGCAGGAGCTTTTTATTTTCCAAAAATAAAAACCTGCCGTTGGATAACGACAGGTTGGGCGAGACATCACCAGCTAAATCTATAAAAGACATCAGCAGCGTCGTCTCTCCCGATTTTTGCGGACAGCCAGACCAAAGTTTCCGAAGAAACAGCCGAAGGATCGTCCTCAAAAATTTTAAGGGGACAAGCCTGAAATCGTTATAAATAACATTCTTCTCATCGTCCCCTCTTCTCTGATAAATCTCAGCCGTTAACTCTCAACTTTCTGATTTTCCAGAGAAAAGGGGGCGAGACACCGCCCTCTACGTCTATTTCTAGACAACAGCCCCAGCGTCTCGCCCGATTTTTGCGAACAACCTGGCCCACGTTTTTCTTAAAAACACGGGTACGAACGTCCGCAAAATTTTTAAGGGGACATTTCGCAATACGTTTACTCGAAAGTAAACAACCCTCCTTTCGTCCCCTTTTCCCTTTAAATAACCACCAATAATCAATCATCAACATCCAAACAATATCTAATCACTTAAACTCTAATTTCTAATTTGGTTATTAGAATTTAGAATTTGTTTGATGATTGAGACTTGGTTATTGATTATTTTCAAGAAAAAGGGGGCGAGACACGAACTTTCAAGTCTTTTTTAGACACGGATAGATTCGTCTCACCCTGTTTTTTTTGCGGACATATTCACTATCGTTTGAAACCAAACAGGCTCAAATTCGTCCGCAAAATTTTAGGGGACATCCCGCACATTGTTCACTTATTTTGAAACATCCCACAGTTCGTCCCCTTTTTCCTGAATTCTTATTTTTCATTACTCAAAACTCAGAAAAAAGGGGGCGAGACAGTGATAGCATAGTCTATAAAAAGACGCTCCTCCCGCCGTCTCGCCCGATTTTTGCGAACAACCTGGCTCACGTTTTTCTTAAAAACACGGGTACGAACGTCCGCAAAATTTTTAAGGGGACATGCATTTGTTCATTTTTTAAAACAACCTGGATTTCGTCCCCTTTTCTCTGACTTTATACTTTAAAACTTTCTACTTTATACTAAGTCAAAGAAAAGGGGGTGAGACAATGGCGTTCAAATTTAATTAAAAATACTTGTCGTTTCGTCTCACCCTTTTAATTGCGGACAACGGTACCTTCGTTTAAGCTAAACATCGGATTCCTCATCCGCAAAATTTTTAGGGGACATCCATATGGCCGTTATAAAATAACAACTCCTTTTTCGTCCCCTTTTCTCTGGCAACTTCAGACTTCGAACTTCGTCCTTCGAGCTTCCAAAGAAAGGGGGCGAGACAACTAAAGCATAGTTCTAAGAACATACTTGTTATCGTCTCGCCCTTGGCCGTAACCCTACATGGTTCTGGCCGATTTTGCGGACATGATCGAGTTCATTCCAAATAAATACCGTAACCGTCGTCCGCAAAATTTTTAGGGGACACTTTAATATTCATTAATAAATAACAAGCACATGGACGTCCCCTTTTCTCTGAAAACTATAATCTAAAACCTACCTGTCCGCCGAAGCTCAAAGAACGAAGGCGGAGAATCTATAATCTGACAGAGAAAAGGGGGCGAGACATGCGATGATTCGTTATTAAACAATTCCATGCACGTCTCGCCCAGTTTTTTTGCGGACACCCCCCTGCTCGATAAATAAACACGTAAATATTCGTCCGCAAAATATTTATTTGTATATAGTGTTAAGGTAAAGATGCTAGTTTGGTGCATAGTGCCAAGTGCTTTTCACAAAACACAGTTCACTTAACTAGCTTCCTAACCCATCTACTATTCACTAATTTTAAAGGGGGCGAGACAGAGATTCAATCGTTCAATTAAGAACAACAAGATTCTCGTCTCACCCGATTTTTGCAGACAGCGGTGGACTCGTCAGATCTTGACGCCAGAACTCTCGTCCGCAAAATTTTTAAGGGAACAAGATAAAATCATCAATTTTCAATAACCAATAATCAAACAATTCCTAATATCCAAACCCTAATGACTAAAAAATATTTGATATTGATTATTGGAATTTTGAATTTGTTTGGTTATTGATGTTTGGTTATTGATTATTCAACCCGTCCCCTCTTTTGGTAAATCTTTCACAAAATTTTCCAAAAGAAGGGGGAAACAAGATTTTCTGCTATTAACATACTAATCTTGCTTCCCCATTAATTCAAATTAAATTGTTAGGCAGTCGGCCTTACTTCAGCCGAAGCCGAGGAAGAACACTGATCGCCTTTTGGCATAGGGGAACGCGGCAGGGACTGCTGGTCGTGTTCCAGCCTGGTCCACTCGTCGTAGAGATACTCCACGAACTTGGTCGCGGTCCGCCACAGAGCCATCTTATGGATGTGCCCGTCATTGTAAGCACGCTTGTGGTGCTTCTGGTCGGGGCAATTCTCCCATTTGACCTGCTGACCGTCTTTGGAACAGTCCTTGCAGATCACGTCGGGGTGTGCCGCCCTCAGCTTGACCTTGTACTCGCGCAGCTTCAGACCCCAGACCGATTCGGGCCGGCGGTTGAACTGCTCCGCGATCAGGTACAGAGCCTGACGGGCGTCATTGCTCCAGTTGGCCAGTTCACCGGCGCGACGCCGACGGAACTGCCCGTTGCCATCCACGGCCACACCGCAGAAGCTCTTGAGCTTGGCTTTGCCGGCACTGATTTTGCCGTCGGGCCGGGTCGTGTCCTCGAAACGACGAACGTCGCCGATAGCCACGATCAGCCGAGCCGAAATCTTGGGACCGCAGCCCTCGACCGGACTGAAGACTCTGTTGTAAACGTCCATGGTCTGAAGATGCTTTTCCAGGGCAGTGGCGCGAGACTTTTCCTCGGCAACCAGAGACTGAAGGACCTTGTCCCGCTTTTTGGCCCACTCATAGGCCATAGAAATGACACCGCGCGCCCAGGACTCGAGAATGGACTCATCCTCTTTCTTTTTCGCGAACGGCTTTTTGGCTTCGCCCTCGATGTAGAGATCGGTTTCCTCGGTAAACTTGGAACCGATCAGCCACTGAAACAGACGCTGCTCATAGGCCATCCTGGCTTTCATTGCTTCCTGCCAGGTGACGAAAAGGATACGCAGCCGGATCAGGTTGCGATCGCGGGGGGTCACGTCCTGATAAATTTCGGGCGAACGCTGGAACAGTTTGATGAGATTGGACGCGTCATCGTCCTTTTTCTCTTCGCCCCGGAACTGCTTGAGCTCGTACGGAGGAACTCGTTTGACAATGGCGCCAATGGTCTCACCGCGACGGGACATGGCAAAAGCCAGGTAGTCACCGGATCCGCCCAGAACCATGACCACGGTATCGCCGGCCTGAAGGCCGTCAAACGCCGCGGGCACCTTGGTCAGGACTTCCCAGACCTTGTCCTCGTTTTTGCGGGACCAGCCCTTGGGGAAATCTTCGGACTTCTCTTCCTTTTTCATTTTGCGCCAGTCGCACTGATGCGGCTGGAACACGGAAATGTCCTCGCCTTCACGAGGCGCCCGCTTGGAAATCGGGAAATTGCCTTTGACAAAATCCATTTCCGCGGTTTCATCCGCGAGTTCGAAATCACGGAACTTGCCGGACTCGAAAACCGTAACCTGAGTAGGCTTGGCCTCGTGTTCCTGGTTCCGTTTCACCCGATGCCGAATTCCGATCAGTCTCATTCTTTTCTCCTTTTTCTGAGATTTTTCGTACCCCTAAGGGTACATTATTAAGAACATCCCGCCACCATAGCGGAATTAGCAACCTTAGCGTAATTATTATCTTTTGTCAAGCCTTGCAAAAATAAAAGCTCTCCCGCACCGCGGGAAAGCTTTTAAGGACATGGTTTCTTTCGTCATTAATGACAGCGAAGAAGTCGTCCTTTAACTTTATATGTGAATAGTGTAGGGGTAAGGGCGTTAGTTTTGTAAATATTGCTAAGTGTTTTCTTGGGGGCACTAAACACACTTCACTAAACCAACTTCTTTACCAATTCACCATGCACTAGATAACTGGTGGGGAGAGACACACATCTGCTCGTTTAAGAACAGTCCCAATGTCGTCTCACCCATTTTTTTGCGGACAACTACGACTTCGTTATATTTAACATCGCTGATAACGTCCGTAAAATTTTAAGGGAACAGGCCTTCCTTAATTTTTCAGGAAACACCCAATGACTCGTTCCCTTTGCTCTAAGTTCTTTCAATACTCACTACCCAATGCTCAAAACTCACAGTAAAGGGGGCGAGACTGTAAGTTCATAGTCTTCTCAGACATTCGCTAACTCGTCTCACCCTTTTTTTTGCGGACAGACTTTTTCTCGTTTTTTACAAAACATCTGACTGCACGTCCGCAAAATTTTTTAGGGGACAGGCTCGTTGTCGTAATGTATTACACCGGGCTAATCGTCCCCTTTTCCCTGACTTTATAAACTTTTTACTTTATAACATGCAACTTCAAAAAAAAGGGGGCGAGACACACATCTGCTCGTTTTAAAAAACAGTCCCAGTGTCGTCTCGCCCAATTTTTGCAGACATACGGCTTTTCGTCTTTCATAACAACTGTCATTTCAACCGCAAAATTTTTTGAGGGTACAGGCGGCTAGTCGTCTATAATATAGACAATTGTGCTTTCATGCCCTCTCCAAAATTATTAGACTATACCAAGGCCATAATAATACCTTTGGAAAGGGGGCGAGACAAGGGCAACTTTGTCATTAAGACAGAGAAAGGATCGTCTCGCCCTGCTTATATGCGGACACTTGTTAACTCGTTATAAAAATATACGCCTACTCGTCCGCAAATTTTTCGCAAGACAATTGGAGATTAGTTATAAACACATCGCCATACATCTTGCGTTTTGGCACCTTAGCAAAAAAAAGAATACCCGTCAAGTATTGCTAATAATT
>JAPLYC010000076.1 GCA_026395755.1 Candidatus Parcubacteria bacterium
GCGTTCGGAAAATTCCTGTTTTGTTGAAGTGGTAATCACGCCATAATCCAAAACCTCCAGCTCCTTATTTTTTTCCGTAATCAAGGCATAGCCCGTGGTGGCAAAGCCGGGATCAATGCCGAGGATGGTGAATTGATTCATTGATTTCATATGGTAATTTTAGCAAATTTTGACCTTACTGACAAAATAAAAAAAGACAAACCGTCTGTCATTCATTCAGAACCTAGCGTGGAATCCACGAAGTACTGGATCCTTCGCTTCGCTCTGGATGACGGTTTGTCTTTTTCTATTCCCCTAAATTTGTATAATAATCTTCCACATCTTCATTTTCATCCAGGGCTTCAAAAAAGTCGGAAATCTTCTGCCCGGTTTCGTCATCAACTTTGATTTTTTCCTTGGCCACATATTCCATACCAGCATCATCAAGATTAAAGCCAAGATCTTCCAGCCCTTTTTTGACTTTTTGTAAATCAGGAATCCCGCAATAAATAGTAACCCCCTCTTCACCTTTTTTAATGTCCTGAGCCCCCAAGTCAATTAGTTGCAGTTCCAGTTCATCCCAGATTTTTCCTGCCAACTGTTCATTATTAAGGCGAATGACGCCTTTGTGCTCAAATTGCCAGGCAACAGCACCCGGACCGGCCAAAGAGCCGCCAGCTTTGGAAAAAAGATGCTTTAATTCAGAAGAAGCGCGGTTTTTATTGTCAGTTAAGCATTTTACAATCACTGCAACGCCACTTGGTCCAAAACCTTCATAAACCATTTCTTCAATGACTGCGCCCTCCAGTTCGCCGGTTCCGCGCTTAATGGCGCGATCAATATTTTCTTTGGGCATATTGGCTGCCTTGGCTTTATCCATGGCTAAGCGCAGAGAAAAATTAGTGACTGGATCCCCACCCTTTTCCCTGGCGGAAACCGTGATTAATTTGGCTAGTTTGGTAAACAAAATAGCGCGCTTGGCATCTGTCACGCCTTTGGCTCGTTTGGTTGTTGCCCACTTGGAGTGTCCGGACATATTGGAATAGGTTATCGTTAATCGGTTTCGATTTCCGTTACGCTTATCGTTTAACGTAAAACGAAACGTAAACCGATACCATACGACGAATAACGAGATCTTAATACTCAAAGCTTACCAAAACGATATACTAAAATCAAGGGGAATTTAATAATAATAAGGCGGAAAATAATATTATCCCCAAAATGCTATTGCTATTATTTAGGAAGATGTTATACTGGTAGCAAATAGATATTTAAATAAATTTTCAAGCTCAATTTTGTTATTTTATTGCCATGCCTTATAAAATGACAGATGGGTTTAAATTATGCATCAGATTTTTATCGCCTGCTTTATTTTATTCTTATTATTGTTGGCGGTTTTTTATTTAGGGCAATATTTTATCGCTTATTATCTGGGAATTTTTATTGTTTTATTTACAATCATTTTTCTACTTTTTATTTTTCAGGAATTTTTTCGGGTAGTTTTTTTCGGCAATGCACCCTATGTGACTAGCTCAAAAAAGTTGATAAGAAAAATTATTGATTCCGTAGATTTTAAAGACGACTCTGTGGTTTATGAGCTTGGCTGTGGAGATGCCAGATTTTTGCGGGAATTAGTAAAAAGACACAAGGTGCAGGCATTTGGCTATGAATATTTCCTAGTACCTTATTTACTTGCGCGGATATATAATTTCTTGACCAGAAACAAGGTTAAAATTTATTTTCAGGATATTGCCAAGGCGGATCTCTCCGCTGTTGATTATGTATATTGCTATTTAATAGTTAAACAAATGGATGTCTTGGAAAAAAAATTCCAACGAGAATTGAAGCCCGGAGCCTTGGTTATATCAAATACTTTTAGCTTTAAAAACTGGCAGCCGGAAAAGGTCATTGTCTTAAATGAAAATAAAAAATACAAACTTAGCAACAAGCTCTATCTTTACCGCAAGGTTTAGGCCACAATTAAATACCAAATATCCGATTTTTTTGCTATAATTAGTCCATGAAGTGGTCAATTGTAGCAATTAAACTCCGAGAACTGATTGCCCGCAATCAGTTTGTTTTGTATCTGGCCGTATTTGGGCTGGCCTTTTTTTGCTATCTTTGGATTCAGTCAACGGCTTCCCTGGTTGATCCGGACTCTTTTTACCACCTGAAAATGGTTAAATTAATCGCGGAAAGAGGCCCGATTCTGGATTTTCCCTGGCTGCAATTTACGGTTTTGAAAAATTATTATACCGACCATCATTTTCTTTATCATGTAGCTGCTATACCTTTTGTTAGTATTATGGGCGATTTTGTGGGATTTAAGTACTATACGGCCTTTTTGGCCGCACTTTTTATTGTCCTGTGCTACTGGTTTTTCAAGAAGCAGAAGATTAAAGGCGCAGAGTTTTTTACTCTGATTTTACTATTTGCGCCGGCTTTTATGTTCCGTATTTCTCTGACTAAAGCCACTGCTTTTTCTCTGATATTGCTTTTTTTGGGTATTTATTTTATTTTTCAAAAAAAATACTGGCCCTTATTCTTGGTTGCCTTTCTTTACGTCTGGTCTTATGGCGGCTATTTTTTAATCCTGGGAATGGCGCTTATTTATGTTGCAGCGGATACTATTTATTTGGTGCTGCAGAAAAAATTTGAAGATAGCAGAAAAATCTGGCAACGCCTTAATAATATTATAAAAAATACAGTTAAATATTTTTTTGGCAAACAGCATTTGAAGTTGCTAGGAATTATTGCGCTTGGTTTGGCTCTGGGCATAGTCATCAATCCTTACTTTCCAAAAAACTTGTATTTTATCTGGCAGCAATTAGTTCAAATCGGATTAATTAATTATCAGGGTGTGGTTAACGTCGGCGGTGAATGGTATCCATATCGCGCCTGGAACTTAATATCGGATATTAATCTGGTTGCTTTGGTTGGCTTTATTGCCTATGTGATTTTTATTTTCAGTTTTAAAAAACAGCAGACCAAATTATACTTTTTTTTATTGACCAGCGTTTTATTTCTAATCCTGACCTTAAAATCCAAGCGTTATGTTGAATATCTGGTGCCCAATTTGGTTTTTTTTGCCGCCTTTAGCATCAACTTTGCCTCGGCAAATTACAACCTAAGTGCAGTCTATCACAGGATTAAAAATATCGCGCATTTAATGAAATATTTGGTAATGGTAATTTTATTGTATCTGGGCATTGTGGTTATTGCCGTTTGTATCAGAAATGGTATGGCTACTAAGCAAGCTTTTAACGGGGGCATAGGTTTCCAAAATTTTGCAGGCGTATCTCAATACTTAAAAACAAATGCCCAGCCGGGACAGATTATCATGCATACTGATTGGGATGATTTCCCCATGCTTTTTTATAATAATGATAGAAATTATTATATTGTCGGTTTGGACCCGACCTTTATGTATAATTATAATAAGGATCTGTATAATCTTTACGCTGATATAACTACGGCTAAAAAGAAGGATAATCTGTATCAGGCAGTTAAAGTTACCTTTAAAGCAAGTTATTTTATAGTCAATAAAGACAGGGCGCAATTAAAGAAAAACTTGGAAAATGACGGGGGATTTGTTATGGTTTATGAGGATGGTGATTGCTGGTTGTATCAGGTTAAATAGTTTTGGCAGAGTAACCTGCCTTGGTTTATCATTCTAGTTCATAAGTGTTACTAATCTACTAATAATTCAGGGAAATATTAGTAGATTAGATATTATTAGCAAATTAGTAGCTTAAATTATTAATAACTACATGAAAATATTAATCGTCTTACCGTCTTATAATGAAGCTAAAATATTGGAGGCTAACGTTTCCAGCCTGATTGAATTTGTCAGGATTAATTTGGCCGGTCAGCAGTTTAAAATTGTTATTTCAGATAATAACTCTAAGGATAACACCAGGGAAGTCGCGGAAAAATTAAAAGCAAAATATCCCGAAGTCGCTTATGGCTTTATTGGTGAACAGGGTAAGGGCTATGCCATCAGCCGAATTTGGGAAAAAGGCCGGGGTAATTTTGATATTTTTATTTTTATGGATACTGACTTGGCCACTGATTTACAGGCTTTGCCGGATTTAATAAAAGGAATACAAGACGGTTATGATTTGGTGATTGGCTCAAGATATTTGAAAGAATCTCAGGTCAAAAGGTCGGTTTGGCGTCGGTTATTTTCCCTGGGCTATCGCTGCTTATTGAGACTGGTTTTGGGGACTCAAATCAGGGATTTACCCTGCGGCTTTAAGGCCGGTAGTCCTAGGGTCGTTAAAGAAATTATGCCGCAGGTGCAAAACCATACCTGGTTTTTTGATTCAGAGCTGGTTTATCTGGCTGAAAAAGCAGGCTTAAAAATAAAAGAGATTCCGGTTAAATGGCAGGAACCTCGCGGTAAAGAAGATAAAAGCCGGGTTAATATGCTTAAAGTCACCGCTTTATATTTTAATGAGGTTTGGCGCCTCAGAAAGCAATGCAAAAAATAATTAAATTTATTAATTCTCATATTGGCTGGTCACTGTTTGTGATTATATTTATAGCCCTTATTTTAAGGGTTATTTTGATTGATAAAATACCCGGTGGCTTGCAGGGTGATGAAAGTTTGATTGTTTATAATGCCTGGTCAATTGCCGAAACAGGCGCAGACGTTCTTAATGATCATCTCCCGATACAGTTAAGAGGTTATGGCTGGGGAGAAAATTCTTTCTTGGTCTATCTATTAGTGTTTGTGATTAAAATTTTCGGGCCTTTTAACGTAACAATCTTTCGGTTGTTAATTGTATTTTTTCATTTGCTATTGATTTTGTTTTCCTTCTTATTGGCCAGGGAATTATTCGACGAAAGGGTGGGTTTGCTAACAGCATTATTTTTAACTTTTTCTCCCTGGGATTTGGTCTTATCCAGGATTTTATTTAATGTCTCCATTTTGCCCTGTTTATATATTGCAGGGCTGTATTTTTTAATTAAAGGAATAAGGAATAAAAAATTATATAATTTTATAATTTCCGGGTTTATTTTTAGCCTAACTTTTTACATTTATGCTTTATCCTTTTTATGGATACCTTTGATTTTACTGATAATAACAGTAGCTTTTTGGTCTGAAATTAGACAATTAAAACCCAGGCATTATTTGACTTTTACCGTGTTAGTTTTGCTATTGAGCCTGCCAATTTTTCTATTTTATGTAAAAAATCAATTTGGACTTTTGGCAAACATAAATCAAGTTTTCGCCTTTGCTCTGCCCAAATTAAGTGTTACCCGTTTTGACACGATCTCTATCTTTAATGAAGCAAATAAGTCAGTGCTCTTAATTGTAATAAAAAATTATTTTAGTCATCTTAATCCGATTTTTTTATTTTTTAATGCTACCTTGCCCTGCTTTGTTAAATATTTTGGATTGATTCAGCTGTATGAACTGCCCTTTATTATATTAGGATTAGTTTTAATTTTAATAAAGTCACAGCCAGCCAGCCATAAATTCATAATTTTTTGGCTTTTGGCAGCACCTTTACCTGCGGCTTTAACCATCGAAAATATACCCCACCCATTACGCTTTGTCAGCGCCCTTCCTGTTTTTGAGATAATAGCCAG
>JAPLYC010000027.1 GCA_026395755.1 Candidatus Parcubacteria bacterium
CAAATATATAATAAATTATATAAGTCCGCATTTTCGGTACCAGATTTAGCCCCGGTACATTTTCGGCGCAAGATAACTGGACCAGTGAGCTGTTACGCTTTCTTTAAAGGATGGCTGCTTCTAAGCCAACCTCCTGGTTGTGTGAGTCATCTCACCACCTTTCACACTTAATTTGGATTTAGTGACCTTAAATGGCGGTCATGGGCTGTTTCCCTTTTGACTGATGGAGCTTAGCCCCCATAGTCTGACTCCCTTTGATTAGTTTGCCTGGTATTCGGAGTTTGATTAGGAACGGTATTTTACCCCCATTCCCATTCAGTGCTCTACCCCCAGGGACATTCAAAGAGGCTAGCCCTAAAGCTATTTCGGGGAGAACCAGCTATTACCGAGTTCGATTGAAATTTCATCTCTAGTCACAACTCTTCCGATAGTTTTGCACGGCTAAACGGTTCGGACCTTCACCAGCTGTTACACTGGCTTCATCCTGGCCATGACTAGCTCACCCGGTTTCGGGTTTATTACATGCTGTAAAATAGTTAATTAGTCACCAGCCAAAATGCTAGCTAGTAACTAATTAACTAAAGACGGGCGTTTTACCCTCGCTTTCACTCTGCCTTCGTCCTTTGCGGACTTAGACGCACAACACATAATAACTCGTTGGCTCATTCTTCAATAGGCACGCCGTCACCCAGCACTTTGGTTACAAAAAAAATTATAAAACCGTGTTTATAACTTTATAAACAAAGTGCCGGGCTCCGACTCCTTGTAAGCATATGGTTTCAGATACTATTTCATCTCCCTCAACGGGATACTTTTCACCTTTCCCTCACGGTACTTGTTCACTATCGATCATGGAGGAGTATTTAGCCTTTCCACATAGTCGTGGAGGATTCCTACAGGATTTCACGAGGCCTGTAGTACTTAAGAATGGTAAACACAAAGATATAACTCATTTCGCAATACGGGACTATCACCCTCTATGGTTCCTCTTTCCAGAAGATTCTGCTATGAATTATAATTGTTTCTTTGTCCAAACCCTGTGAGAGGTTTAATATTACCATCTTGCAACACCCTGACAGCAACGGCTCACACCTTTAAGTGTTCAAATCCGTAAGTATAAATACAAACTTCTTCAAACACCACACTGCCAAAGTTTAGGCTGTTCCCTTTTCGCTCGCCACTACTTAGGGAATGTTTCCGACTTACGCCGGATTTTATTTTCTTTTCCTCCGGGTACTGAGATGTTTCACTTCCCCGGGTTGTCTTCGCGCACCTATGTATTCAGTACGCGATACTCCGTAAAACGGAGTGGGTTTCCCCATTCGGAAATCTTCGGATCAAAGGTTGCTTGCCACCTCCCCGAAGCTTATCGCAGGCTACGACGTCCTTCATCAGCTCTCCATGTCTAGGCATCCACCATATGCACTTATGTTGTTTAACCACAAGAATTATAAGAACATAATTCTTGCTGGTTGACTCTGGTTCTTTTCGAATCCAATTATCGAATTGGATTATGCAATTTGAATTTTTTGCTCTTTACATTTTTTGTCGAAACTTTTACTTGATATTGAATTGTCAAAGTTCTTGGGCCTTTAGCCTTTAATCTTTTATACAGATTCTAGATTATAGGTTTTAGATTCTATGTAAAAAATTAATTGCTCAAGGAACTAAAAAAACCGCCTTACCAGCGGTTTTGCGCGACCGAAAAATCCTCAAGTCACTTTAACCGCTTGGCTTTTTTAGAGTTATAAATAGTTTAACCATAAAGTAATTGTTGATAATAAGATTTATGGGTAACTTCATTATATACATACTTAAAAACGATGTCAAGTGTTTTCTAACTATACCCAAACTTGATGTTTCAAGACTAACACGAATTGCCAAATATGTCAACAGTAATTCTCCAATTAAAAAGCCCCGAGAAATGAATTCCCGGGGGCTTGTTATCTTGCTATAATGCGGCAATTACAGCGCAAATCGCCTGTTCAATATCCTGGTTAGTCATCCGCTGACCGCGAGGACTGCCTGCGATGCCGGCATGACCGCCTGCCAGATCTCCCCAAAGTGTCTGCACGATTTCTCGGGCATTCTTGCCTTTGGGAGGTTCGGCAAAGCTGATAGTAATGGAGCCTGTCTGGCTGTTATAGGCCACGACAGCTTCCCCAACTTCATTGTCAGGAGTGACATACAAATGATTTGCAAATGTATCAGTAACTCGAATCACCACTCCATGCTGAATTCTTACAAACGAGCCCCTATTGAGCTTGTCCATGTTGGCTTTGAAGGTGTCCCCACCCAGAAGAAGAAATTTATCCTCAGCGATTAAAACCGCTTCCAGAAGTTTTATCCCTTCCAAAACCCGGGTGGTAACTTCCAACAGACTGCCGTCCGCTGGCGCTTTCACATTAAGATTGGAGCACCAAAACCAAAGGGCATAAAATGCGCGCACATCCTTGTCCGTCGCCTGACTTTCTTTGACTGCCTGATTGATTTTGTGGACGCCTTTGACATCCACCAGTTCAACCAAACGCCAGAATGCAGCAGCTTCAGGTTTGCGACCCAAAATGGCTGCGCAACCACCCAGTGTATCAAGGTCAAAATGGGACAAGCCCACGGCCTCAATGCCTTTATCAGGATAATTGGGATGGCTACAGGGTGCCGGCTGATTGGCATGAACGCCATGATGTGCCATGGTCAGAACATTACCGGGTACTAGCACATCGCCAAATTCGGCTTCAACGGTCGCCGAGGCTTTATTGGCAATTGCCGCACTCAGAATCAAAGGACTCGATGACATTAAAAAACTAATCAAACCTACCTCCTTTTTTTAGGGAACCTTATCAAAAAACAAAAACTTCCTCTTTAACTATCGAATTATAGCAAATTTTTTAGTCTTTGTCAATCACTATTTTTGATTAAAAAAACAAAAAAAGGAGTCAAACACTTGGTCTGACTCCTTGTAAATTGCATATTATTGTCTAAGATTTGGTCATCTCTAAGATAGTCTGAATCGCTTCAGAAACTCCAGCACAAATTTTTAAGCGAGGATATTTTGACATATCCATTTCACAAAGGAAGTAAGCGGGTATATCACCCCAGCCTTTGATCAGCACAACGGGCTTTCCCAGCTTGAGGGCAAGAAGAACTTCTTTCAAAGTGCCCTCGCCTCCGCCGAATGCAAACGCGAGATGAGAATCTCGCACCATTTGTGTGCGCATATCTTCTTTATCCTCGCCTGCAAAAACAACAGGCGCTCCTCCGAATGAAGTATCAATCCTGTCTTTCTTATATCCGGGCTGATACAAACGAACTTCGGGGACAGCAATACGCTTAAGAATTGACCGGAGAATCATCCCAGGATTTCCCTCGACAGTGCCGGCAAAAAATGAATGATGCGGTCCGAGAGTATCAGCGATAAGATCAGCGACTTGCTGCGGGATATCAATATTTCTGCCACTTCCGCTAACGAGAATATTTTGCCCGTTGTGTTTTGCGCCATTGGGAATACTTTCAGGCAAATCCGCAAAAGAAACAGTAATCCCAATAATTGGACGCCTTTGCCATTTCGCTGAAGATATTATCTTTTGGTACTCTGCTTCTGCTTCCTGACAAAGCTGTTCTTCCTTTTCGAGATCAGCGTTCTTCTTTTTTATGACGGCGATCTGCTCGTCGATGTCGGAAAAATCAAAGATGTAACCGTCAGGAACATCAAGCAGCAATTTGCGAATTTTTTCAGAAGTTTCTGAAGGGACCTCCACAACCTTGGTACACGAACCCGGTGCATAATCTACACCCATAAGCTGGGGATTATCTTCAAATGTCTGATCAGGATTCACACCCCAGTTAATGTTGAGATGATTCTCATGATTGAAACCATTTTCATTGGAGCCAACAATGCTCCAGCTTTTAAATCCAAGCTTTTGCTGCCACTCCTGCTGATCAAAATAGCCACGCAAAGCCCGAATCTGACGTCCGCTATCAACCGTGGAATCCACAAACAAGATGTGCTTTTTGTAAAAAGTTGCTTCATGGACAAAATGATTGAGCTGGTCAACATCGAGCCCTCGCCCGCCCTGATCAACTTTAAGGAAAAATACCTTAGAATGATTTAACGCACGGCCCAGGATAATCGCCGGTAAACGACCGCCGCGGTCAATGCCGACAATCACGATCTGCTTAAGCGATACAGCATAATCTTTTTTAAGATGTTTTTTGATCTGGGTCAGCAAGGTATAATACGAGATTGCACGGGCAATCCGCTCCATCTGGCCGACATTATTCAAAATTGCCAGGGCGCGTTCATACTCGGCCTTGGAAATCCGAGTTTTAATCTCATCAATCTCAACATGAAAATCTCGCATCAACGGTATTTTGAAATAATACGAAGACTTGCCGTTTCGATTCTTACCGCGCGTATAGACAAAGCGAAACACTTTGTTATACTCATCAATCAGCTTCATTTTTGCCTGATGATCAAGTTCGTCAAAGCCATCAATGCGCTTACGCTTAATGGTTAACGGATAATTAAAACCGCGTTTTCCGTCTTCTTCAAATGCATTTAAAAGACTCCAGTTAGTCGGCGGCAGAGAAACGCGCAATTGCTGTGTAACTGACTGACTCAGAGAAAGCCCCATCCCCATGCTCATACCAATAGCCATAAAATGCTCCTTTGTTTAAATTTTCAAGCTACTACGAAACCCTCGCAGCGGGGATAAATCTACCATAAACTGATTGTTCACCTTACCAAATTTTTTATAGAATGTCAATGTCATGGCAAATAATAATTTTGCCAAATAAAAAACAAAAATCCTTGCGAATTTCTGCTTTTATCATAATGGGGACGGAGAGACTCCCACCTTCGCACACTTACGCTAAAGCTTCAGTGTGCTACGGTGGGCAAGCGAACTCTTGCCCGCATTAAATTATTGGGGACGGAGAGACTCGAACTCTCACAGGTTGCCCCGCTTGGTCCTAAGCCAAGTGCGTATACCAATTTCGCCACGTCCCCTTTGATATCGTCTGTCGTTTTACGGTTACGATGCTCGGTTCGTTTTTCGGTTATCGTATAATGTAACGCCCAACGATACCGACAAACGTTAAACGTAAAAATAATGCCGAGGAGGAGATTTGTTCCGCGAAGCGGAATTCCGCTCCGCGGAAAACTCTTGTGCCGAGGGTGGGATTTGAACCCGCATGCCTTGCGGCGCTGGAACCTGAATCCAGTGCGTATACCAGTTTCGCCACCTCGGCCAGTTAGAAGTAGAGGTAAATCCATCTACTTAACGTTGATATTGTATTGTGGTTATTTAATGCTTTTATGCGTCAATCACTTAAACTTCTAACTGGCCGAGGCCACCCCCCATAAACCAGTTCCCATCGAAGCATCCATCACCTAAACTCATAACGGGCCGGGGCCACGCTCATAAGTTAGTCGTAAATTTATTTTAACACAACTTAACCATTTAAAAAACCCAGAGTAGTTACTGGGCAAGGCTTTAGCCATTAAACTAAATAATTTTACTTATTTTATTGCATTGAAGCGTCCTTGATTGAATTGATCACAAAATTAGCAATGGAATAGGAACAAAAAATAATTACCAAGCCTATTATACCCTGGGTAATTGTATCCTTAGCTCTTTGGGCTGCCACTTCATCTCCCATGGAAAACATATAGAGAAAACCTCCGGCTATAATAATTAAGACAAAGGCAATGCCGATAAAGCCCATGAGCTGGTTAATAATTTTGGAAATCACCACCCGCAAATCACCAGAAGGCATGCCCAAGGGCGCATTAATTATAATTAAACCGTCCTGAATTTCATTTTGCGCAAAAGCTGCCAACGGCAATAAATTAAGGCCCAGGCAAGTTAAAAGCAATAAAATAACAATATACTTTTTCATATTTTTTTAAACCAATTTTTTCGTAATTATAACCGAACTTTACTATAATTGTTATAATTTGTCAATAGTAATGGAATAGAACCTTAAATAAAACTGTATATATGATATAATACGAATAAGCTAAAAAAAAGAAACTTAATACATTTCTAAATATCTTAAATAATTCGTATGAAAAAATACTGGAAATGCACGATTTGCGGAGATCTGCACTATGGTGTCAATCCCCCCAATCCCTGCCCAACCTGCCAAAACGGCTCTGATAAAGCCGTAGAAATCACCAAAGAAGAATTTCTTAAATTACTCATAGAATCCTAAATCTTATCAGCCAGAGGCTGATCCGCCTTTGGCGGATATCTTAAATCCAAAAAAATGATTGACGAAAAATTTGTTTGCCCTTTTTGCGGCTTTGAATCTAATGGCTCCGGTCTTTGCCCTACCTGCGATGAAAACCTGGAGAAGGTCTGTTATTGCGGTTCGGGTAAATTCTCCGTTGACTGTTGCGGCTCAAATTCCGAAGAAGACAAAAAAGCCGAGGAATTAATTAAAGCCGAAGTTGCCGGCGAAACCCTGAAAGAAATTGCAGCCAAAGACGAGGCTGAGCTGAAAGAAGAAGAAGAATTGGCTAAAGTTAAGGAAATTGATGAGGAATAATTTATCCCCTTGAAATTTTTTCTTATAGCTTATAAAATACCAATAAATATCTCCATAAAAACATTATTCTTTACCAGGATAATTTTTAATATTTAAAAATTATGATTAAAGCAGAACATTTGACTAAAAACTTCGGCGATTTTAAGGCACTAAATGACATTTCTTTTGAAATTAAACCGGGCGAAATAGTCGGTCTTTTAGGTCCCAATGGCGCGGGGAAAACCACAACCTTAAGGATTTTAACCGGGTTTTTTACCCCGACTTTAGGCCAGGTTAAATATGATAATCTGGACATTGTGGAAGACAGCTTGAAAATTCGCCAGAAAATCGGCTTTTTACCGGAAAACAATCCTTTATATGAAGATCTGAAAGTAAAGGAATACTTATCTTATGCCGGAGAAATGCACAATTTAGCCAAAGATAAATTAAAGGAAGCTGTAAATAAAGTTATTGAAACCTGCGGCCTCAAAGACAGGCAAAATCAGGAGATCAGCACTCTATCTAAAGGTTTTCGGCAAAGGGTTGGGCTGGCTCAGGCTTTAATTCATGATCCCGAAATTTTAATTTTAGATGAACCGACCGAAGGTCTGGATCCCAATCAAAGAATTGAAATCCGCGATTTGATAAAAAAAATCGGTCAGCAAAAAACAGTTATTTTATCATCTCATGTGCTTTCAGAGGTTGAAGCTACCTGCAATCGAGTTTTGATCATCAACCAGGGCAAAATAGTTGCTTCCGGTACGCCTGAAGAATTAAAATCCCAGTCAGCCACACAAACAAAAATTTATCTTAAAGCCGAGGGGCCGCTGGATAAAATGGTTGACGCTATTAAAAAACTGGACGGCGTAGAAAAAATTTTTAATGCCAAAGCTGAAGGCAATATCGTCAGTATAGAAATTGAAACTGATTCTAATAAAGAATTACGCAAACCCCTTGTTCAGCTATTACTGGATAATAACTGGCAGCTTTTGGAAATTAATAAGCAGGAAAAGTCCCTGGAAGATATCTTTGTCAAATTAACGAAAAAATTATAATTCACAATTAAATATGAACCACATAATTGCCATTACAAAAAAGGAGCTTAAAGACTATTTTAATTCCCCCCTGGCCTACATATTTATCAGCATTTTCCTGGTCGCTTTAGCCTGGCTGTTTTTCCGCAGTTTCTTTTTACAGGGACAGGTTACCATGCGCTATTATTTTTCCCTGATCCCCTGGCTTTTTTTATTTCTGATTCCGGCTTTAACCATGAGACTGTGGGCTGAAGAAAAAAAACTCAAAACATTGGAAATCTTGTTAACCTGGCCAATCAAGGAATATGAAGCTGTGCTTGGTAAGTTTATTGCCGGCATAATTTTTTTGGCTGTTACTTTACTTTTATCAGTCTCCATTCCGATTTCTTTAAGTTTCATCGGAGAACTTGACTGGGGCATTGTTATTGCCAGCTACCTTGGCGCCTGGCTTTTAGGCTCAGCTTTTTTAGCCATCGGTCTTTTTATTTCTAGTCTGACTGACAATCAAATCATTTCTTTTATTATTTCCATTGCCAGCTGTTTTACCATTTTCATTATCGGCGAAGACCTGGTTTTATATGTCTTGCCGAATTTCCTGATGAAAATTTTCCAATTTTTTGGGCTGGGCTATCATTTTGCCAGCATCAGCCGCGGTGTTTTAGACAGCCGGGACATTATTTATTACATTTCCCTCATTTTTATATTTATTTACTTAAATACCAGGCAGATTGAAAGCCGTAAGTGGAAATAGTATAAATTTTCAAGATTCAATTTTGCAATTTTCAATGTTTGAAAATTAACTGAAAATTGATAATTGGAACTTAAACCTAATCTTATGAAAAACATTCTCAACCGCAAAAATCTTTTCACCACTCAATCTCTGGCCTTACTTTTAACCATTATAGGCATTGTTTTAGTGGTTAACTTAATTTCCATCAATCATTTCGGCCGCTTAGATTTAACAACTGATAAACAATACACGATTTCCGCCCCGACTAAAAATACTCTAAAAAGCCTGGATGATTTACTGACAATCAAAGTTTACTTTACCCAAAAATTACCTGCGAATTTAGAGCAGACTGCCCAATATGTAAGGGATATTCTGGGAGAATACAAGGCCTATTCACCAAAAATAAAAATAGAATTTATCGACCCTGCCAAAAATGAGGCTAATAAAGCTGAGGTCCAATCCATCGGCATTCCGGAAATTGAAATGCAGGTCATGGAAAAGGATGAATTTAAAGTCCAAAAAGGTTATCTGGGCATTGCTTTATTTTACGGTGATAAGAAAGAGATTCTGCCTTTTATCCAAGAGCCGCAAAATCTGGAATATGACCTGACTACCGCAGTCAAAAGACTAACCAGTACGGAATTGAAAAAAGTCGGCTTTCTGACCGGTCATGATGAACACGGTTTATTTGATATGAATTTTTTAGGTGCGGAAACTAATCAAATTAATGATTACACTACCATCAAAAAATCCCTGGACAAAAACTACACAGTCACAACGGTTGATATCACTTCCGGACAAAAAATTGAAAATATAGACACTTTAATTGTAGCCGGTCCGAAAAAGGCTTTAACTGAACGCGAACTTTATGAGATCGACCAATTTGTAATGCGCGGCGGCAAAGCCATCTTTCTGCTAGACGAAGTTACAGTCGGACAGGGTCTGCAAGCCACACCAAATCAGACCGGACTGGAAAAAATATTGGCCAATTACGGCATTCAGGTGAATACCAATTTAGTCGGCGATACATCCAATGAAACCGTTGGCTTCACTTCCGGCTATATGCAGTTTTTCCTGCCTTATCCTTTTTGGCCGAAATTGATCAAGGATAATTTTGATAAAAGCAGCCAAATCATGAATCGCTTGCAAACCATTTCTCTGCCCTGGTCAAGTTCTTTAACCCCAATGGAAAAATCCGGTCTTAAAATTACCTCTCTGGCTACCACCACATATGCCGGCTCAACCATAAGCACGCCCTTTAATCTTGATCCCAATCAACAATATAATCCGACTGACCGCAAAAAAGTTCCCATGATAATTTTAGCCGAGGGTAAATTTACCAGCGCTTATGCCGGTAAGGAAGCCCCTAAATTAGAAAGCGAAAAAACCGCCACAGATCAAAAAACCATTGACCTGGCAGACAATGATAATCAAATTATTGCGGTAGCCAATTCAAATTTTATTGATGACCAGAATTTACAAAGGTTTCCTGACAATGCTGTCTTTTTCTTAAACGCGGTAGATTATTTAACTATGGGTCCTGAATTAATCAGCATCAGAGCTAAGGCCTTAACTGATCGGCCGATTAAAACATTAGACGATGAGGCTAAAATGATAGTTAAAGCCATCAATATTATCTTAATTCCGCTGCTTGTTATAATAATCGGTATTGTCAGATTTTATCGCCGCAAGAAAAAATAGGATAACTAAAACACTAATCTATTTCACGAATAAACACTAATTTGTGTTATTGGTGTATAAAATTCGTGATTCAGCCATATGACCAACAAATCAAAATCGGTTTTATATCTTATCGCCGCCCTAATTGTGTTAATCGCAGTATTCATCTTTTGGCAGAATCCCCTGAGCCATAAGTCCAGCCAGAGTAATGTGGAAACGATCTTAACTAAAAGTCTGGACAATGTCCAAAAAATTGAAATTACCAAAGACAGCAAAACGACTCTTTTAAATAAGACCGACGACAAATGGGTAGTTACATCAGAAAACAATGCTGAAGCTAATCCTGAATTTATCACCAAATTGCTGGACAGCTTGAAGGAAGTTAAAACCGGAACAATTATTTCCCAAAACCCAGACAAACTAATTTCTTTTGAACTGGCAGAAGGCATGGGCACCACTCTTAAACTTTCTGACAATGAGAATAATCCGCTCTTAGAATTACAAATTGGCAAAATGGGTGCTGCTTACACCCAATGCTACGTTAAACTGCCTAATTCATCCAATGTCCTCCTAATCAGCCAAAATCTCCTGCTTTCAGTAACACCGACGTCATGGGTTAAACCTGCTGAAACCACAAACACCAACGCTAGCACCAAATAAACGAAATAAAAAAGACAAACAGTCAGGGGTCATTCAGAGCGAAGCCCCACAGGGGCGCAGCGAAGAATCCATTGCCCCCATTCACCCTTAGGACTGTTTGTCTTTTTTTATTTGCAGAACCTTGACTTTATGGTTTTTTCCTGCTATATTTTAAAAAAATCAAAGGGAGGATAAAAATGTTCTTAAAAAAAATCCCGATTGTTCTGGCCCTAATACTGTGCCTTTGTTTGGCACCAAACAGCCAAAGCCCAACAGATGCGCAGATATTCAAGGTAACCCGCATTGTTGATGGCGATACCTTTGTCCTGGAAACCAAAGACAAAGTCAGGCTCTTGGGCGTAGATACGCCTGAACTGCACCATCCGAAAAAGCCGGTTCAATGTTTTGCCCAAGAAGCCAAAGACTTTACTTCCCGACAAGTGTTGAACCAAAAAGTTAAACTTACCTTTGAAGGACAGCCCCGCGATCGTTATGGCCGCGTACTAGCCTGGATCTGGTATGGTCCCGGCTATAAAAAACTGCTCAACGCTGAAATCATCAGCCAAGGTTATGGCTTTTCCTACCGGAAGTATCCTACTTCACGGCTGGAGGAATTTAACCGGCTGGAACGGGAAGCCAGAAAAAACAAACGCGGACTATGGGCAGACAACGCCTGTACCAATTTTCAACCCTAAAACCTAAAGGAGGATTTATAATGGCAGAAAGAAAAGGAATGAAAGTAACCAAAGGACCCAGCGGCAACGAGGTAAAACTACCGAAGATCAAACACGTTCAGGTTTTACGGGGACTGATTCTCAAACTGCTTAATCTTAATGTCGCCGAAAAAGAGACTGTTGACGACATTGAAGTCTCTTACCTGCGGGAAGATCAGCTCCTCAATGCCATAAACAATCTGAAATACAACGGAAGAAACATGATTGTTCAGCTGCTCATGGAGGACTACCTGGTAATCAGAACCCCGCCGGGAGAGCAGGAGCAAGCCACTTATTGGCTCTGCCCCACCAAAAAAATCGGCAGCCACCTGAAGCCGAAAAAGAAAAAAGTCGCCTAAAGCGACCAAGAAAAAACCCCGACACGCGTCGGGGTTTTCTTATATTAAGTATACAAATATTGACTATTATAATATTTTATGATAAATTTGGATATCACCCACTAGTAAAACATTTTTCAATTTGGAGGTGAACAATGTTCTTTTGGAGAAATAGGGTAAAAAAACCGAAAATAACTTTTATTTTCGCAACTCATTGGACGCAGATGTCATTTCATGGCATAAAACGATGCACCCAAGGGGATACTGATTTTTTCCACTCTTGTATGGACGAATCAGTTACTGAAGCATATAGCCAGGGCAGGGGAAAAATAATGATTATCCATGAAGGGGTTATTTCTTATCCTGCGAAAAAATTATCTGCTGAAGAAACTCTTAGGATTCACCAACCGCCCGATACAGCTGATCCGCTTTGGCACAAGCTGCAACAGTGGGCGATTCTCAATGAGCTTAATGCCAGTCAAATGCTGCATAATTTCTTTTGCCATGGTAAAAATTTTGGTTATGAAGATTGGGGGTATAATGAATTTCTACTTGAATTTCATCGCAAACACCCAGGCATCATTAACCATTGTCTTGAGCCGGCTGGAGCTGATAATACCTATTACGATATTCAGCTCTATGGTCGAAATGACGATGATCCAAATTTGTCCGACGAAGAACAGTGTATCCAAAACAGATTGAGAGGATGGGCTATCCGCAGGGCTTCATGCATCTTCCGAGATAAACTTCTTTATGATTTAATCAAAAGAATTAGTAAGGAAGAACCGAAAATGTATTTCATTGTTCCACGAGGTCGCGGACACCTGGGAATAATGGAGTTGATAGACCAGAAAATCTTTGACTTAAATTACTTTTTAAGTGACGGGGATGCTACTCTACATGACCATTTCATAACCTACCCCTATGAGAAACCCATAGCCTCGGAAATGGCTTTGGCTTATGCCAAACTTGATTATATTTTCCGCCACAGAATCTTTGTACGTACTGAAAAAAGACTGCAGCAAATGCCTCAGCAAAGACTTCTGTATATACCAAACGCTGAACAAGACAACAAGCAGGAAATAACCTTGGAGCAAATTTTTAATGAATTTCCTGAATTAAGTAAGCATATCTGGCTGAATCCTATTTTAAAGGATCAAACAAAATAATTGCACCCAACCCAAAACCCCGACAGCTGCCGGGGTTTTTTCTTTTTTTAAAAAAAGGAGTCTTTGACAGACTCCCAAGATTTTTCTTTGATATTTTATCGCAAGTAAGCGAAGAGGAATAGCAAAGTAAAACCCAGAACAAACATATAAATATAAGAAAAGCTAAAGGACAACAGGAAAGCAATTGCTATCCTCCTAAATAATGGCCTTTTCTCGGTCCAGTGCGTGATCTGGCCAAAATATCTCAAATTGGCACATTGGACAGCAGAAGTCGCCCAACCATTCGGTAAATATTGGCCGCGTCCGGAATAACCCTGAGTAAGGTTACTTCTCCAAACAACTCTTTCCGCCCGCGAGAGTTCCTGTTGCAAATAATAGTAAAAGCTGAAGGAAAAAGCCATCAGAAAAATGACACTGGTGGTAAAATCAAAAGGACTCATCGTTTTTTCTCCTTTGGAGTTAAAGTACCGTTACAATATCCAACAATCTACTTTATCATACTTTAAGACATTTGTCAACTATGCTCCGCGACTTAAACAAATAAACCGCGATTCCACAGGGGTTTTTCAATATTATAAAAGGGCAGCACGCTTGTGCTACCCTTAATTTATTTAATCCGCAGCAGATGATCTGACAACTTCCTCTATGGTTGTCACCCCTGCCTTTAATTTAGCGAGACCACTTTGGCGCATGGATTTCATGCCCAGCCTCATGGCCGCGCGTTTGATTTCCACGGAACTGGCGCCGTGAAGAATGTATTCCTGAACTTCAGGGCCGACTACCAAAACTTCATACAAGGCAATGCGTCCTTTGTAACCCGAGTCGTTACAAGTCTGGCATCCTTTGCCTTTCATGAGTTGGTAATCAGCAATTTCGTCTTCAGGAACCTGGATATCCAGCAAGGCCTGAGTTGAAGCATTGATTGATTCTTTGCACTGGGAACAAACCTTGCGAACCAGGCGCTGCGCCACTACAAGATTAACTGAACTGGCTACCAGAAAAGGCTCTACACCCATGTTCAGCAGCCGGTTGATGGTGCTGGTGGCGTCATTGGTGTGTAAAGTACTCAGGACCATGTGTCCGGTCAAAGCGGCTTTGACCGCGATTTCCGCGGTTTCAAAATCGCGGATTTCTCCGACCATGATGATGTCCGGATCCTGGCGCAGAAAACTTCTCAGGGACGCGGCAAAGGTCAAACCGATATCTTCATGCATCTGCCCCTGATTGATGCCAGGCAAATTGAACTCCACCGGATCTTCAGCTGTCATGATGTTGGTATCAGCCTGATTGAGTTCGCTTAATGCGCTGTAAAGCGTTGTTGTTTTGCCGCTGCCAGTTGGTCCGGTGACTAGGACCATGCCGTAAGGACGATGAATGGCGCTTTTAAAAAATTCGAACTGCTGCTCATCAAATCCAAGTTTGGTCATGTCCAGCTGCAGATTGGATTTATCCAAAAGGCGCAGCACGATTTTTTCGCCAAACAGGGTCGGATAAACACTAACGCGAAAATCCATTTCCCTGCCCTGGGTCAGCTTGATTTTAATGCGACCGTCCTGCGGTAAACGCCGCTGAGAAATATCCAGTTCCGCCATGATCTTGATCCGACTGGTAATGGCGTCCTTGAGCTTGAATGGCGGCGCCTTGATTTCATAAAGCACGCCGTCAATACGGTAACGAATGCGAAAACTTTTTTCGTAAGGCTCAAGATGGATATCGCTAGCATTTCTGGAAATGGCATCGGCCAGCAGGGAATTTACGAACTTGACGACCGGCGCATCTTCAGAAGCTGTTTTAAGGCTCTCGGCATCAGGTTCTTGTTCCTGTTCCTGCGACAACACAATATCCGAGTCCCCGATTTCCGAGATAACTCGATTCAAAGCATCGCTGGTGGAATCGTAATATTTGGCGATGGCGTCAGTGATGTCTTTTTCGCCGGCAACCACGATTTCAACTTTATAGCCGGAGGAAAAACCCATAATATCCTGGATATGCAAGTCCGAAGGATCAGTAACGGCAATGACAATTGTACCGGCTGCCCGATTGATGGGAATGACCCTGAATCTTTCAGCGATTTCTTTTTTTACCAATTTAATGACTTCAGGGTCAATATCCAAAGTCTTCA
Source organism: Candidatus Parcubacteria bacterium (assembly GCA_026395755.1). GTDB lineage: Bacteria > Patescibacteriota > Patescibacteriia > CAIXNZ01 > CAIXNZ01 > JAPLYC01. Next base: position 14,957 of record JAPLYC010000027.1, read on the forward strand.
GATCAACGCAGGGCACTCCCCATTTTTCACTCAAAGCTTTGATCAATTCCGCTTCGGAAATCACACCGTCTCTAACCAGGATAATGCCCAGCCTTTCTTTGGTTTTAGTATGCTGAGTCAACGCTGTCTGAAGTTGAGCGGGTGTAATCAGATTTTCTCTGACAAGTAACTCTCCCAGCTTAATCCTGGGCTGACCTTTATCCTTTTCATCGACCATGGCTTTACCTCCTTTTTGTTTATAATCCAAAACTTTAGTGTAGGATTGTCAAATAACTATTAAACTATCTTAACAAATTATAAAAAAATGTAAAGACTTGAATATATTATTCAAAAGCCCCGACATCGATCGGGATTTTTCTATTATAATTTATACTCTGCTTTAGCAGGCAACGGACGGCGCCCACTAAAGTGGGGTATAAGCTCATTTCAATTTTCTCAAACTCCTATGATACTTAATCACAAAACGATGAACCTCATCGCGTCCTTTAATAAGCAATTTAATCCCCGGCTGCTTCTGATCCAGCTTCAATGGATTTTCCTTGTGCGGTAGATAAATTTCCTCTTCCCTTTTCGCCAAGGAGCATATATTGAGATCTAGTTTTAATTCGGCCAAAGCTTTCAAAGCAGCATTCAGTTGTCCCTTCAGGGAAGTTTTTCTTTTCCTTAACTAAACGATAATAGCGGCGCAAAACAATTTCAAACATCATGGCAAAATCGTCCTGCGTTTCTTTCCATCTGATCTTAAATTTACGGTATTCATTTTTGTTAAAACGACCGCTAACCATCTGAATCATGGCGCCGACATTGTAACTGCCTTGCAATGTTGACACATCAAAAAACTCAATTACCTTAGGCATGACCGCTAATCCCAAATTCTGCCGAAGATCCAAGATTCCCGGCTCTAAACCCAAAGTAATTTCTAAATTGTCTTTAACTAAATTTAGTAATTCAGCTTTTTCACCCTTTTGGGGCACAGTTAAATCCACCCGGGGCATGTAAGACATCGTAAACTTCTTGGCCTTGGTTTCCTGCAGATATCTGACAATTAAATCTTGCTCTTCAAGTTTATTGGGGATAATTATTTCCCTGGGAATAAAATTGATGGAATAATATTGATTAATAAATTCTTCAACCACGCCCGGATAATAACCAAAAGTAAATTTGTGGCGCGAAGTAATAACGCCCTTATCAATATTAAACAATTGAAAATAAATTTTATTACCAACAATCAGCCAATTTAAAACATCCTGATCAAAATTCTTGGGCACGTCAATTTTCTGACGTTCTTCAATTAATTTCACGGCCGTAATCTGATCGCGGTAACTTTTAGCCAGTTCATATTGCTGGCGAGCGGAAGCGGAGGTCATTCGCTTACTTAAGTCAGCTATAATGGCACGGGTTTCGCCTTTCAATAAGCGCTCAGCATTTTTTATATTCGCTAAATAATCAGCTTCAGTAATAAATCCCTGGCACGGACCGCTGCAACGGCCAATATGGTATTGCAGGCAAACTTTCTTGGGTAGCTGATTGCAGGTACGAATTTTGAAAATGTCACCCAGGGTCTTTAAGATCATACGGCGCGCTGAACCTTCAGTATAAGGTCCGTAAAACCTAGCGTGCTTATCAAGTTTGCGTGCAGTAATTAAGCGAGGAAACCTTTCATCAGTAACTTTAATGTAGGCGTAACGGATGTCGCCGCGCAAATCAATGTTGTATTTTGGCTGGTACTGATGGATTAAACTCTGTTCCAATAATAAAGCTTCCACTTCATTATTAGTGGTAATAAACTCTACATCGGCTATATTCTTGACCAAAAGCTTAGTCTTGGGATCCAGTTCCCTTTTCTGAAAATACTGGCTGATCCTTTTCTGCAAATCCTTGGCCTTGCCAACATAAATCACCTGGCCGCTTTTGTCCTTATAAAGGTAACAGCCTGGCTTGTGGGGTAAGTTTTTTGTGGTTATTTTAGTCATATTGACAAATCTATATTAATACTATATCATAAAGAGTCAAGTTCTTTGAAACACAAACCCTAACCTACCCCCACATAAAGGAGGCTGACTATGAACGACGATACACAGGAAATGAGAAAGAAGCAGACTGAGTTTCTGAAAGAACATAAAGTCATCAAGCTTACTGGTACGATTGACAAAGAAGTAACCGCACATGTTAAACGAATGCTTGATAGGGCTATTGACCTTAAAATCAATGCCCTGACACTAGAGATAGCTACCATTGGCGGAGATATGATTGAAGCCGGAAAAATTTTTGATTTTATCTCTAATTTTCCCGGTACTATCACTGGCTTAGTTCGCCCATTTGCCTATTCTGCGGGAGCCTGTATCCTACAGGCTTGCCATATCAGACAAGCTATGGATAATAGCCAAATACTCTTTCACAATGCAAGATTTATTTATTTCTCTCTGAGTAAATTTTACGAGAACATGAGAGAAGTCAACCAGTGGGCTGAAAACTTTGATCGGATAACGCTCCGACGCTCACGAATTTCACCCGCAAAATTTGAACAGCTAAAAAAGCTGGACATACCGATTTTACCGCATCAAGCCCTGAGCTATGGTTTAATTGATCAGATCGTATTCGCACCTGTTAAAAAAACAAAGCCCCGGAAAAAATCCGCAGTAAAAGAATACGATTTGAGGCTAGTAGGAGAATATGAACTGAAAAACTTTCTTGAGTTTCTGGATAACATGAGGAGTGAAAACTATCCTCCTGTTAAAATATATCTCAAGACCTCAACAGTGATGAAACAAATGATTTTTATGTTTTATGAGCTCCTCAAACAATATCCCGGGCATGTTGAAGTAATTGGGATTGAAGAATTAATTAATTATTCTTTAATCCTTATGCTGGCGGGTGATACACGCAAGATGTTGTACAATACAAAGTTTCGGCTTGAACCTCCGGTAATCCACTGGATCTCACCGCAATTACCGGAGCTAATGACCAAGCTGGGCTTACAAATAGTGAAGGAACAACTGCGTTATTGGGACCAATATCTTGAGCATGAATATGTTTCAAGATCCCAAATGACTCCCAAACGTTATCGCCAGATGCTGAGCGCTGATACGCTTTACAGCTCTCAAACTGCCAGTCAGCTCGGCATTATAAATGGCATCACTATTCCAAAACATCTTAATCAGAAAAAGTAACCCCCTATACCGCTCATCACCCGATGGGCGGTTTTTTATTTGAGTATTTTTTTTAAAAATTGTCCCGTATACGACCCCGGGGTCTTGGCTACCTGCTCTGGGGTGCCTTCAGCAATGACTTTGCCGCCGGCGTCACCGCCTTCGGGGCCGAGATCAATAATCCAGTCGGCGGTTTTAATTACATCCAAATTATGCTCAATAACAATTACTGAATTACCTTTATTAACTAAACGATTCAAAACTTCTAGCAATTTTCTGATATCTTCAAAATGTAAACCAGTAGTAGGTTCATCAAGAATATACAAGGTTTTGCCGGTGGCGCGTTTGCCCAGTTCAGCTGCCAACTTGATACGTTGCGCTTCACCGCCGGATAATGTCGTGGCTGACTGGCCTAATTTTATATAACCCAAACCAACATCAACCAGTAGTTGCAGTTTATCAGCAATCACGGGAATTTCCTGAAAAAATTTCAGAGCTTCTTCAGCTGACATGCTTAAAACATCGGCAATGTTTTTACCTTTATAATGAACCTCTAAAGTTTCCCGATTGTATCTTTTACCTTTGCATTTTTCACATTCCACATAAACATCGGGTAAAAAATGCATTTCAATTTTTATCAAACCGTCGCCTTCGCAGTTTTCACAACGGCCGCCGCGCACATTAAAACTAAACCGGCCGGGCTTGTAACCGCGCACTTTGGCTTCTCCTGTCTGACTGAATAAATCGCGGATATCTGTAAATAATTTGGTATAAGTCGCGGGATTGGAACGCGGAGTCCTGCCAATCGGCGCCTGGTCAATGATAATTGCCTTATCAATAAACCCGACATTATTTAATTTTTCATGTTTGCCTGCCAGTTCCTTGGAATGATATAACCGCCTGGCTAATTCCGTATACAAAGTATCATTAACCAAGGTTGACTTGCCGGAACCGGATACGCCGGTTATGCAGGTCAAAACATGTAAAGGAAATTTAACCTTAACCTGTTTCAAATTATTTTCCTTGGCGCCAACCAATTCCAGATAATCAGTCCACTGGCGCCTTTTTTTCGGTGTTTCAATTTTTTTAAAGCCATTCAAATATTGAGCGGTAATTGATTCCTTAACTTTCTTAATTTCCGGCAGAGTTCCCGCGGCAATTACTTTACCGCCATGAATGCCGGCTCCCGGGCCCAAATCAACCAGGTAATCAGCGCTTTCCATGGTTTCCTTGTCATGTTCCACCACAATTACCGTATTACCCAAGTCGCGTAAAAATTTTAAAGTCTCAATCAATTTCTTATTATCCCTTTGATGCAAACCGATTGAAGGCTCGTCCAGAATATATAAAACTCCGCGCAATTCCGAGCCGATTTGCGTAGCCAAACGAATACGCTGGGCTTCTCCGCCCGATAAAGTACCGGCCGCGCGACCCAAGGTTAAATAATCCAAACCAACATTAATCATAAACATTAAGCGGCTCTTAATCTCTTTCAAAATCTGTTTCGCAATCTCAGCCTGCTTTTCTTTGAGTTTTAATTGATCAATAAAATCATAAGTGTCCTTAATTGAAAGCTCTGTGACTTCAAAAATATTAAATTTATCAATGGTCACAGACAAACTTTCCGGCTTTAATCTCTGACCATGGCATAACGGACATTCTTTAATTCTCATGTACTTGGCCATGTCCATCCTGCGATCTTCTGAGTCTGTTTGTTTGTATAATCGTTCCAACTGCGGAACGACGCCTTCAAAATAGCCTTGCCAGGAATATTCGGCTTCAGAACTGCGCGACTTATATTCAAAATCCAATTTTTCAGTGGAGCCATGCAAAATAACATCCAAAACTTTACGCGGCAATTTTTTTATCGGCGTTTCCGCATCAAATTTATAATGTTTAGCCAAGGTTTCAATTTTCTGACCAACAAAACCAAAAACCTGATGTTTCCAGGGCGCAATGCCGCCTTCCATCAATGATAATTCAGGATTAGGAATAATTAAATCTTCGGCAAATTCCTGAATCCCACCCAAGCCATGGCATTCTACGCAGGCGCCGTAAGGTGAATTAAAAGAAAACATGCGCGGCTGAATTTCTTCAAAATTTATTCCGCATTTACCGCAAGCCAATTTGGTATTAAAAAATATTTCCTTATCCCCTGCTTTAACAATTAAAATGCCTTCCTGTGACAAATCAAAAGCAGTTTCCAAAGAATCAAACAAACGGCTTTTATTTTCTTTAGTTAATTTGAAAGTATCAATTACCACTTCAATCTCATGTTTTTCGAATTTGGCTAATTCAATTTTTGCGGGTAACACATATTCCTTGGTATTAACCCGTACTTTGGAATAACCCTGCTTAAATAAATTTTCAAATAACTTTTCATAAGTGCCTTTGCGACCGCGTACCAAAGATGCCAGAATTTCCACTGATTTATCTTCATACTTCGGATAAATTTGGTCAAAAATACTCTGCACATCCTGCGAAGAAATTTCCTGTCCGCACTTAGGACAATGAGGCTGGCCAATACGCGCAAACAGCAAACGCATGTAATCGTAAACTTCAGTAACAGTACCAACTGTTGAACGCGGATTTCTGGAAGTTGATTTTTGTTCAATGGAAATTGCCGGTGATAAACCCTTGATTGAATCGACATCCGGTTTATTCATAATACC